>NZ_JFHJ01000557.1:0-9914 GCF_003666285.1 Mesotoga sp. HF07.pep.5.2.highcov
TGGGAATGGGTTAGTGACTATCACACAGACTACTCATCTTCAGAAGAAACGAATCCATATGTTGACAGCTTCTCAGCTTACAGAGTTAAGAGAGGTGCCAGCTGGATAGACTGCCCCGTCGGTCTCAGTATCAATGTGAGATCTAAGGGTTTGCCAGGTCACGCCATCACAAATGTCGGCTTCAGAATCTCTAGAACAGCAAAGTGAAGGCTTCTACAACAATCTTCATTCCATAATAGAACCGTGTCCCGAATCATCTGGTGTCAAAGCTAACCCATAACTTGATTATCTGCTGCAGCAGAAAAGAACGGAAATTGAACAGTAGCACACCTTCATGGGTCAAAACGCCGAAACCAATTTCACTCCTATTCCTAATTGTTCACCCAAAATAAAACTGCCAAATCCTTTGCTTCTGTTTTGTTTTCTTAAAGGAATGTACTATAATCTAGGTACATATGTTCTGAACAAATGATAGGAGAGATGTCATGACGGGAAAACTGATTAGAATGAACCGGATACTCAGAGAAGACGGAAAGACGGTGATCGTTGCTATGGATCACGGGCAGTTCCAGGGTCCGATAGAAGGCATCAAGGATGTCAGGAGGACATTAAGCAACATAGTCGCTGGCCGGCCCGATGCAATGATTCTAAATCCGGGCGTAATCGAAAAGAACGGAGATTTGCTTGGAGGAAAGGTTTCGATTCTATGCAGAATAACGGGGGCCTCTACTAACTACTCCACAAAGTTTGACTACCACAGAATCACTACTTCCGTCGAACATGCGTTGTCAATGGGAGCTGACGGTGTGGTTGTTATGGGATTCATGGGTGGAGACGGTGAAAACGCGTCGCTTGAAATTATCGGAAAAGTGGCAGAAGAATGCAGCAAGCTAGGAATGCCCTTGATTGCAGAAATGCTTCCTCAGGCCATGGACCACTTTACTGATCCGGAGTATATTGCACTGGGAACGAGAGTAGCGTATGAGCTGGGTGCCGATCTTGTAAAAGTCTATTATACGGGCTTTGAGTCATTCACGAAGGTTCTGGAATCAGTCCCTGTACCCGTCGTGATTGCCGGGGGACCGAAGGGAAAGGATGCCTTCGAAATGGCAAGGGAGGCTCTGGAGCTCGGCGCAAAGGGGGTTGCTTACGGCAGGAATGTATTTCAAGCCGATGACCAGACTGAATATGTCGAAAAGCTTCTGAAAACTGTTCACGGCTAGTCTGAAAAGAGGGGGCGTTTATGAAGAAAGCACTCTTGCTGGTTTTCTTATTTCTTTTTCTCGGCGCTGTTTTCGGAATTGAGGGCCATGTGTTTGTTGATCTGAACTCAAACGGGATACTCGACTCGGAAGATCAGACCCTTCAGGGTTGCCTTATTTCAAACGGAGTTGAGATAGTCTCTTCAGACAGTGAGGGGGTCTATAGTATTCCCGGTTCAGATGGTTATGTATTCTTGATCAAACCTGACGGATATTTGTGCAGCGAATGGTATGTTAAGGGGCTTGAGAATCACGATTTCTTGCTGATGCCATCTGTGGAGAATGGTATCTTTGCCGTTGTAAACGATATTCACTACGCGGATGACCCCGACCTCTTCTATGAATCTCTAGGTGACAGAGAGATGATTGACAGTCCAGATGAATACATGACCAAGCTTGTTTCGATTCTCGAGACAGTCAAGCCCGATTTCATCGTATGCAACGGAGACATGGGAGCAAGCATCAAAGATATCGACGACGAAGTTGCAACCAGATGGGCTACAAAGGTTAAAGACTATCTAACCATCTCGAATATCCCTGTATATTACTCCGTTGGAAATCACGAGACAAACAAGAAGAAGGCCGATCCGTACGACATTTTTCACAACGTCTACGGGCCCGCGTATTACTCTTTCAACAGCTTTGGAACACACTACATAGTTCTTAACACTCACAACATCGTCGAAGGCAGTTTCGTTTACGAAGTCGATTCTGAGCAGCTTGAATGGTTGAAGAAGGACATTGAGCTAGTTGATAATAATAATAGAATCGTGATCTTTTCACATGAACCGGTGTTCAGTCTAGCCAAGACCGATAACTACTACGATCTGATGCAGATTTTTGCTGATGATTGTTCATACCACATTACCGGTCACAAGCACACGATGATTGAGTACTTCGATGCTCCATTTGTGGAGCTAACCTGTGGTGCTGTTTCTGGAGCATGGTGGGAAGGCCCATCTCCAACTGGTGATGAATATGGGTTCACACTTTTTGAGATGAAAAGAAGCGATTTGAATTACTGTTTCGTAACTCTTGCAGATGATAATTCCGGCTGGTTCGACATGAGCAGAGAGGCCCCCTATTCCGGAGTCGAGTACGTCAGATTCTGCACGTTTCCTTCAACAGAAGATATCGTAGTACTTCTCAATGACCGTATCGTGGAATGCGTTGTTTTGAAGAAAGATATGAGATTCTGGAGCGAATACTACTTCAATGTCAATCTTTCTTCCTGTGACGATGGGCTGAATGAGATAGTTGTTCGCTCTGGAGATAGAGAGTTCAGAAAGAAGCTCTTCGTTAGAAGCGCCCCGGTAGATATCAAATCTATGAAAACCAATCCAGAATACTTCGAGGGATCACTTGTGCTTGTTTCGAATTGTTCCAATACCGGTCAGTGGGGTAAAAGCTACACATTTAACGATGGTAGTGATACTTTCATGGTTCAAATAACCAATCTGGACGTTCCCTTCACCATTTCAAAAGACTATAAATACTCTCTGTACGGGATATTTAGAAACAGCGAGAGAGTGGTTGATCCGATCGAGCTGTTGGTCGCCGAGGGAATTGTTCAGGAAGAATAAGGAGGGGAAATACGTATGAAGAAAGCCTTACTGGTTGTTCTTGCGGCAATGCTTCTCATTTCTGCTGCGGTAATCGCAGATCCTGTAATTAAAATCAGTGGCGTGATCGCATTGAGAAATGAGGAAGGTGTCTGGCAACTCACGCTGGATGAGTTCAAAGAACTGCCCCAAACCGAGTTCTTTGTAACCGATCCGTGGATGGGAGACAAGACATATGTTGGAGTGACTCTCGCCGATCTTTTGAAGTTCGTGGGAGTTCCTTCCGGAACAAAGAATGTTGTTTTGGTATGCTCTGATGAAAAGGAATTTGCAATCTCTTACGAAGATGCATTGAAGTATCCGATAATGCTGACTCACTCGACCAGATCGGGCGAAAACCTCAGGGCTCTCCCTGCGAGCCAGGGCGGCCCCATAAAGCTTGCATATCCGATCAACGACTTCCCGGAGATCACCGACAAGTACCCGTCTGACAACTGGGCATGGTACGTAATCGAAGTTAGGGTTGAGATGTGATTTCGTGATGGGGGAGGCAACTCCCCCATTATCTGGGATAAGAGGTGGTTAATTTGAAGGCAGCAATCTACAAGGGCATCGGGAAGATCGAAATCGATGATATTAGCAAGCCCATTATCCAGGCAGATGAAGGTCTCGTGAAGATAGGTATGGTTGGCGTCTGCGGTACAGACATAAAGACATTCAACAAAGGGCATCACATGTTCAAACCGCCTTGCATTCTAGGGCATGAGTTCACCGGAAAGATAGTTGAAAAGGGAGCGTCGGTAGACTACGATTTCGGTGATGCTAACTACGTGATAGCTCCGTACATAGAGTGCGGCAAATGTGAAATGTGTCAGAAGGGAGTTCCCGAGCTCTGTTCAAAGAAACATTGGGTTGAAGGAGCATTTACCGAGTATGTGAAAGTGCCCTTAGAGATCCTGAAAAGGGCAACTCTTGAGATCCCAGATCATGTCCCCGAGAGTACTGCAACCCTGACGGAACCGCTGGCCTGTGCAATTCATGGTATAGACAAAGCCAGGATAATCCCCGAAGATAGAGTCTTGGTTGTTGGAAGCGGTCCTATGGGATTACTCCTTGGAAACGCTCTGAAAAACTTGAAATGTGAGACATACATTTCCGATATTGATAAGAACAGGCTATCTATGGCTGAGAACTGTGGTCTTAAAACGATAGACTTCAGTGAGTCTGGTTTCGAAAGCTTCAAGAACAGTGATCCTCGCTTCGATTCAATCATCCTTGCAAATGATAGAAAGGAACTTGTCAACTCGCTTCTGCCTTTCGTCCATCCAGGCGGAACATTTGAGTTGTTTGGCGGAATGTCGAGAGACACGGTCCTAGAGATAGATCCTTACTTCATTCACTATAGAGAGGTGGACCTCGTCGGCGCTTTTGGTTTTTCCGAGAAGGATTTTAAGAAGGCCTTCGGCTTCATCACCAGTGATCCAGATTCTTTTTCTAAACTGATTTCCAAAGTATGGGACCTCGAGAATATTGTAGAAGCGTTCAAAGACGCCACAGACAAGACCAAAATCAAGATTGTCGTTAAGGTCTCAAGCTAGGAGGGATTTGAGTGAAGAAGATATTTATAATCTCACTACTTCTAATAATCACTTCGGCGGTCTTCGCCGTTACTCTGGACTTTTACTGTCTTGCCTGGCAACCTGCAACGGTTGACAAGATATACGATCTGGTCGATTTATGGAACATAAAGAATCCAGATATTCAGGTGAACATTATCTGGGGCACCTGGGAGTCTTCAGACCAGTATCTGCTGACAAGTTTTCAAGGTGGAAACGCGCCGGACATCTTCCACACTGACGCCGAGAAATTCCGAGAATATGGAATGATGGGGTATGCGGCCCCTCTTAACAGTTACGTCACTGACGATATGATTGGTGATATTCCGGCCCATATATTCGAAGACTGCTATGATTTTGCCGGAAATCTTTATGGGATCCCTGGTGCCAGGAAACGCAAGTGATCTTCTACAACAAGGATACATTCGAAGAAAACGGAATTAGATTACCTCTCGACAGAATGATTTCGTGGGAAGAGCTGCTTGATATCGCGCAAAGAGTTACAAGGAAAGATGAGAACGGAAATGTAATAACCTGGGGAATCCTTGCTCCTCTAATGGAAAGGTTTCACTGGACCTTGATCGCTCAGAAAGATGGAACGATACTTACAAAGGACAGCAATCATAAATGGAAGGTTGAGATTAATGAGGGAGCTAGAGAAGCTATTGAGTTCTACCTCTCACTAATAACGGAACATGGTGTAATGCCAAAAGATGTTATAAGTATAGACTACACCTCTCTTATGCAGGGATTCATAAACGGAAAGTACGCAATGGTTACCTTTGGCTGCTGGAACAGACGTTTTTTGCTTCAGAATAAAGGCTTCAACTGGGGTATGCTTCTTGTCAAGAACGGAGATAACAAGGTCAATGCATCTGATCCTCAGGCTCTTGGTATCTCGAAACTCTCCAAACATAAGGATGAAGCTTTTGCATTCATAGAATTCATGACGAATACCGAGAACTCAGCAGAGATAAGTTTCAGCGACTATCTTTTCCCGGTAAGGGAATCGGCAATTGCTGACGCGCGATTTGATTCACCTGAGAACGAATGGGACATAGCAAAAGCCTGGCTCCAATACTCAGACAACGTTAAACCCGGAATGCCTGGATTCTATACTTTCGAATGGAAACTGTTTGTTCCCAATCTGGAAAAGGTGATTCTTGGGAGTATGAGTTTGGATGAAGCTCTAAAGGATACAGTCACTGAGGGAAACAAAATGCTGAAAAAGCTCGGGCTTCAGTGATTTGTGGCAACTGCAGTAAAATGAAAGAAATACCCTAAAAAGCCCTTTGCAACGCAGCTAGAGTTATTTGAGACGTTCATTTCACGTTTCCATATAACTGGAGTGTGGTCGCCAGTGTCCAGTAATACCGGCAATCGATGAGATACATAATACCGATTCACTCGGTAACTGCTGGGAGTGATGACATATCAGAAAGAGCGAAACAGCGAAAGCACTGCCATATATACTGCCTGTACTGATAGTAGTAGCGCTAATAAGTGTATACCCATTTGTCAACGGGATATACAACAGTTTCTTCTCCGACGCTGTCTTCGGAGGAGGAAAGTACTTCTCCGGCCTTGATAATTTCAAAGACATGGTGTCAGACAATCTGTTCTGGACCGGGCTCAAAAATAACCTTGTGTGGTCTGCTGCATGTGTCGGATTTGAGCTTGTCCTAGGCATGTTGATAGCTCTGCTACTCAATCTGCCATACATAAGGCTAAGAGGTCTATACAGAGCACTGATCCTTCTGCCCTGGGCGACAACCCCCGTTGTATCGGCACTTATTTGGAGATACATCTTCGGAGTTATGGGACCACTTAATTCCTTTCTGAAAACGTTGGGCTTTGCAAATCCTCCTAATTGGCTGGTGACTCCCGGTTATTCTCTCTTCGCCTGTATAGTCGCAAACATCTGGATAGGCCTCCCGTTCGTTATCGTTACTCTCTTGGCGGGACTGCAGTCCCTACCTTCTGATGTGTACGAGGCTGCCGAGATAGATGGCGCCGGAGTATTCAAGAGATTCTTTTATCTCACTCTACCTTTAATGAAAAGTCTGATTCTTATCCTTGTTACACTGAATACGATCTGGACCTTCAACATGTTCGACATAGTCTACTCAATGACCAACGGCGGACCGGGGAACTCTTCAATGCTACTGTCACTATATTCTTATCAAAATGCTTTCGCGTATTTTCAGCAAGGATACGCCTCTGCAATCGGCGTCATATGTTTGCTTATACTCCTTCTACCTGTTGCCTTCTATATAAGGGAGGTAAGAAATGAGGCCTAAGAGAAGCGTAGTAATTACAATGAACATAGTAGCGTTTTTGGTGGTTTTGCTGATCCTTTCTCCTCTCTTAATGCTAATACTTAACTCTTTCAGAGAAACCACCGACATTTATCAGAATCCTTTGAAGCTTCCGGAGAAATTCTATCTGGGAAACTACGCGAAGATCTTCCATGAAACCAGTTTCAGCAGGAACTTCGCAAACAGTATGACGGTTACCCTCGTCACTGTTCTGCTCTGCATAATTATCACTACACTGGCAGGGTATGCGATGTCCAGATTTAATTTCAAGGGCAAGAATCTTTTGATACTATGGCTTCTAGCTTCTCAGGCCTTCCCAGGAATTCTTATGATTATCGGTCTCTTTTCTCTCCTGAACCGATATTCCCTTCAGAACAACCCTTTGGGCCTGATTATTCTATACACTACCTTTACTATTCCATTCTGTAGCTGGTTGCTAAAGGGATACTTCGATGAGATTCCCAAGGCACTTGAGGAAGCTGCAATGATAGATGGCTGTAATCGATTTCAGGCAATGAGGAAGATAATTGTGCCAATGGCAGTTCCGGGGATAGTCGCCGTTGGAACGTTTGCGTTTCTTCTCTCTTGGAATGAGTTCTTTTTTGCGCTTGTGATCATGAGAGAGAATGCTAATTATACCCTCCCCGTTTTCCTCTCGAGGTTCGTTGGAACTGGGGGTGCCGTAGAGTGGGGTACTCTGTCGGCCGGCGCCCTCATCACTGCTCTTCCTCCAATCCTTCTGTTTCTCCTATCACAGAAGTATTTAATCGGAGGCCTTACGAGAGGTGCGATCAAATGAGAGTCGCTGTTATCGGAGCCGCTTCTATCGACAGGTATGTGATTCTCGATTCATTTCCAGAAAGAGACTCTATGGTATTTGCAAGAAGCACACATGATTTCATCGGAGGCTCAGGAGCAAACATAGCTTTGAATCTCTCGCGTTGCGTTGAAACGGATTTCTACTTCGGAACGGGAAATGATCTATCTTCGAAGCGGATTCTAGAGAAGCTCTCTTTGTCAAGCATGAATCTTCGTTACGTCGTGGAAAATGGATCTGGCGCTGAGGCTTTAGTAATGCTGGATTCACATGGAGAGAGAAGAATCATATCCCTTGGAGGTCATGCTCTCTTTCGTGGTGTAATCGACGAAAAGAAATACAGTGCGATTTGCGTGGCGGACAGTTTCAGAGAAGTCGCACTTGATGCGTTCCGAAAGTCAGCCGAATCTCTGAAAGTCTATGTACCAGGTGGATGTGGTCTGTACTTTGGAGCCGATTCCGTTGTTGAGGTAGCTTGTTTATCGGATTTCACTATTTTGTCGGAAGGAGAAGCAGAGAACCTTCAGACAAGGATCAGTGAGATCTCTTCGAATATTATAATAACCAGAGGATCCGCTGCAACGATCTGGATAGACAGAAACAAGAATAGCCGCTCCTTCGAGGTTGAAGAAATCGCTGAAGAAATCCTGGATACTACGGGAGCCGGTGATGCTTTTGCCGCAGGATTTATTGAAAAGTTCACGAAGTGCGGTGATCCTGTCCAGAGTATCAATTACGGCCACAAGAAGGCGGCAGAAGCGGTTTCTGCAATTGGACCCAACCTCGTAGAAGGGAGGAAAGATTTAAGATGAAGGGGCTTATGACCAATAGAGACACAATGATGAAAGTATGCAAACTCTACTATATTGAGGATAAGACGCAGAGCGAAATCGCCAGATTGGTTGGAATATCCAGACCCCAAGTCAGCAGGCTGCTCACTAAAGCCAAAAATGAAGGAGTCGTTAGGATAGAGATTGATTCGGGAAAAGTGGAAAATCTCGAAGAGATTTCGATAGAAATGAAAGAGAGATTCGGACTGAAGAACGTCATCGTTGCGGACGAAGCAGCAGATGGAGGGACTATCGCCTCAATTGCAGTTTCTGCAGCGAAATTTCTTTCAGATTACGTTAAGAATGGACAACTTGTGGGCATCTCCTGGGGTCGAACTCTGTACGAAACAGTTGAAAGAGTCGTATTCAATGGGGAGCTTCCAAACACAACATTCATACCCCTAATCGGCGGCGTAGGCCAGTTGCGTCATGAGTATCAGATGAATTCAATTGTTGAGAAGATTGCGAATTCCTTTCACAGTAACCGTTACTACCTTTTCGCTCCAGCCTTCATAGAAAACGCGAAAACTCTAAATATGATGCTTGAAGACAGTTCGATAAGATTCATGTCGGAGATGTGGAAGCGGTTAGATCTGGCCATTGTCGGAATAGGGGAACCCATATCTCTGTCAAATGCCTTCAAGAACATCTACGACAAGGAGTTCCTTGCTAACCTTATGAAACACGAGGCGGTTGGCGACATAGCAGCAAGATTCTTCAACGCGGACGGAGCGCCGTGCGTTTCCGGAAATGAGAATATCCTCGGGATATCTCTTGATCAGCTGAAGGAAGTACCCGAGGTTATTGGGATTGCAGGAGGCAAGGAGAAAGCTCAGGCGATTCATGCGTCAATAAAGGCCGGATATATCAATTCAATCGTAACGGATAGGAGTACTGCTCTTCAAATACTCCGAATGCAGAAGTAGTATGAGAATCGGATTAGTCTACAATCCAAACTCTGGTAAGCGAGAGAAAGATCTTGATCTCATGAAGACTCTTGCCAAGAAGCTTGAGGGATTGCGCCTATTCTGTACGAAATCTACCTATCTTTACCTGAAAGAGTATTTCAATCTAGAAGTAATCGGATCGGAGACGACCCACAACGATTACAGAGACACCGTAAACGCCGGTAACGCCCTTTCGAAAATGAATCTGGTGATATCGATCGGAGGGGATGGAACCGCATCCGATGTTGTCGCCGGCATGCGTCAGACCGGAAGGCTTGCGCCAGTTGCAGGTGTGGCTTCAGGAACAGCCAATTGCGGACCACTAATTGCTATCAGATCGGTTGCTGACATAGTAGACTTTGACTTCCTTAATATAAGGCCAAAATGGGTAATCGGACTAGACGTATTCGAAGAAGAATACATAAGTTCGGCATTCAACGATGTGGTCATTTCCGAAACTCTGATTTCGACAGTAGAAGGAAAGAGCTTAACAATCGACGCTTCGAACTTCTTCTACAGGAATGAGAGAACACCAAGAGAACCTGTATCAATCGCTTCAGAA
>NZ_JFHJ01000411.1:0-8052 GCF_003666285.1 Mesotoga sp. HF07.pep.5.2.highcov
AAGGATTCTCCCTCGTATCTTGAGCCGGCGCCACCAGTAACGTACATCTTCCTTGCTGTGAGATCGATCCATAGTCTTTCAAGGACTGCCAGCAGGGTCTCGTCTCCAGTTTCAAGAAATATGTCTGCCGCGCCCGCCAGTAAGTACAGCATCCTAACCGCATGACCGGTAAGCTCTTTTAGTTCTCTGAACGGTACATGATCTATGTGATACTCATCGCCGCCAACATAACCTCTACCGCGATTGTCGATAAGCATCTGAGCAAATTTCAAATAGTCGCGATTGCCTGTTTCTCTGTGTAGTTCGATCATTGCCATCTCTAACTCGGGATGGCCTGTGGTCACTTTGCAGTCGTCATCTCTAAAGCTGTCAAGAATATTGTCGGCAGCACTTACGCAAACCTTGAACAGCGTCTCGTCACCAGAGGCTCTCTTGTTGGCTATACCTGCTGGATAAGATGGCCCGCACAGTAGAGTTCGTGCATGTTCTTCAAATCTTTCCATCTTTCCCCCGCCTTCTGGCCAACAAAGTAAGTGTTGATATAACCGTCACCGCTTATCTCCTGTGCCTTTTCTATAAGAGTTATCAAAGACTCAATTCTGGCACGAATTTCGGGGTCCTCGTTATATGAAAGAGAGTAAGACGCCGCCTCTATCCACTTATAAACATCGGAATCATTGAAAAACCAGCCGGTGAAGCTCCCTTCCATGTTCCCTGCTGCCTTTCGAAAGTTGTCTATTCTTCCAGTTGACTCCAGATACTCGTATTGCATAGGCAAACTGGTAGACTTCATGAGTCCCTGATATCTTCCGACAAACCCCTGTAGTTCCACTTTCTCGATAGCCAGGGGCCTTACTTGCGCTCTTGGTGACCGTGACGTGTCATTCACGAATGTCACTGTTCTCACCTCCAAAGAAGATCCTCTCTTGTCAAGAGTAGCAGAAAACGGTCACACTTTTGTATCCTTAGGTAAGGAGGTATTTTGCCATGTTCGAGAAAATAGACTATTGGGTTTCAGCTGCGAGCTATTCGGATAGAAATGGTACATGGCTACTCGAGGCAGCGCTGATTCATCCGAATATTGGAGAGTCTCACGACTATGGGGAAGAATGGACGCGAGAAGAAATAATCGATAAGTGCGACGTATTTGTGTTTTGTCTTATAACAAAAGACGCGAAGGGGAACTGGAAAAGAGGAGGGCAACTTAGAAAGATTGAAACTGACAAGGGAGTTTTCATAAGAGTCGACGGTTTGGAAAAAACGGGGGATTATCTTGGAGACATTCCTTTTATTGAGGAGATTGAATGACTCTCTTGAATTAGGTCTGATCCTAACTTGAGCCATTAAGAAGATCCAAATATGTTCAGTTTTATGTTGGTCAGAAGTGGTCGATATTTCTCCAAATAAAAGAGGTTCCTTTGCAGCTTCTTCTGACGATACACACTGTGATATTATTAAGATTATTACAACATCTTATATTAATTGATTTCTTAGTTGCGGACAAAAATACGGTTTGGGGGTTCTCATGAAAGCCAAGTTTGCTTTGATTCTTTATGTTTTGTTTATTTTTGCGAACGCTTGCGGAGTAGGTTCTATAAGATACCTGGTTAGGCCGGGCGACAGATTGTTCAACATCATCAGAGACTATAATCTGAGAATCAGTACAGTACTCGACCTGAACTGCATCGCCAATCCTCGTCAGCTTGAACCTGGGGAATTCATAAATCTTCCTACTGGAGACGGTTTCTTTTATGAAGTTCAGTATGGTGATTCAATTGACTTCATCGCGAAGCTTTTCTTTGCTCTTGCCGAAGAAATCATGGCTGCAAATGGTTTGAAATGTACCTCGGTAATTTATCCTGGACAAAGGCTGTTTATCCCGCTTGAATCAATAAATGTCTGCGGAAGTATTAATCCTGGTACGCAGTTTACCTGGCCGGTATATGGAAAGATCTCTTCGGAATTTGGTTGGCGAAAGGATCCCTTTACCGGAGTTTCTACCTTTCATTCCGGTATAGATATCGCAGTTCAAAAAGATGCGCCCGTTTTTGCCTCCAAGGATGGAATGGTAATGGAGGCGCAGGAAAGCGGTGGGTATGGACTGAACATAATAATCCAACATTATGACGGCAGCAAAACAAGATATTCACACCTGAATCATATCAGTGTATATGTTGGTCAGAGAGTGCTAAGGGGAGAGTTAATCGGTAGAGTGGGAGAAACCGGGAGAGCTACGGGACCTCATCTGCATTTCGAGATTATCGATTCCAATGATCAATGCAGGAATCCAAGAAGTTATCTTACAGGTATAAACTACATGTACGTTAGAAGAGAAGCAGATAGCCTTGGCGTTGGGGGTAGATAGAATTACAAACACAGTATACGTTGAATCAAACTCTTTTGATCCCTGGTTGAATCTTGCCATTGAAGAGTACCTTTTGAATTCGTACGCCCGCGATAGCAGCGTGCTGTATCTGTGGCAGAACGAAAAAACGGTGGTAATCGGCAGAAATCAGAATGCATGGCAGGAATGCAGACTCGACAATCTTGAAAGGGATGGTGGAAGACTGGCAAGAAGATTGTCTGGCGGTGGGGCTGTCTATCATGATCTTGGAAACCTCAACTTTACGTTTCTCATGCCGAGAAAGGAATACAACCTCCACAGGCAACTTTCTGTAATTGTAGATGCTGTAAAGGAACTAGGAATTGAAGCACATTTCAGTGGTAGAAACGATATTTTGGCGGGCGGAAAGAAGTTCTCAGGAAATGCTTTCTATCATGGGCAATTTGCCTCCTATCACCATGGAACAATTTTGATAGACGTAGACACCGGAAAGCTTTCCGAATATCTAAATGTCTCAAAGGAAAAGATCGAATCCAAGGGAGTTAAATCAGTTGTGTCGAGAGTTGTCAATCTCAAGGAAATGAAACCGGATTTAACCATTGACACAATGAAAAAGGCAATGTATAGAGGTTTCATTGAGGAGTACGGCCAGATAGTCAGTGTTCTAGACTTTGAAAGGGTAATTGAGTCGGAAGATATTGGAGACCTTTATGAGAAATATTCTTCAAAGGAATGGCTTTTGGGGAGAAATCCTGAATTCAATTTCAGAGCAAGCAAAAGATTTCAGTGGGGAGGCATTGAACTCCTGTTTACATCCAGGAAGGGAAAAATCGTGGATGTGACAGTATATTCTGATTCAATGGACCTAGATTTCATTGAGGAACTGAGACGTGGGCTTAAGAATATTGAATTCTCCAGATCAAGTATTTTAAAAGCTCTTAACAACCTTCCTAGATACATCGAACGGGATGACATCATTAACTGGCTTGGGATAACTGACTTCATTTAATCCGTCAGCTTAGAGACCACATATCTCATCCAATCAAAATAATCATCTGGAGTCTATTCCTGACAAGATTTGTGTTCTAGAACGCTGCAGACTATTAGAATCGGTCGGTTTTCTGCCCATGGTTTTTATCACTCAATGCGAAGACAAATAACTATTCTGTTCGAGATAGATGACTTCAAATGATCTATTCAACTCATTTACTATTGACTGTCAGCAGCAATAATCTGAAAAATCTTCATAAGCCGATAATAATCGTTTTCATTTTTGGCGAACTGAGAGAAATCTCTGTGAAAGCATGGAAAAGATGTTCTATAATGTAACTGATGACAAGCAAAATTTCCTCTTTTTCTATGTTTTACCAGATAGATCAAAAATAATTCGAGGACTACAGGAGGTTTAGAATGGCACGAGTAATGAAAACTATGGACGGTAATACTGCTGCCGCCCATGTTGCTTACGCATTCACGGAGGTTGCGGCGATTTATCCCATTACTCCTTCATCATCCATGGCCGAGCTTGCAGACGCTTGGGCGGCAAATGGAAGGAAAAACATTTTCGGGCGACCAGTTGATGTAATAGAAATGCAGTCGGAAGGCGGAGCAGCCGGAGCGGTCCACGGATCACTTGTAGCAGGGGCTCTAACAACTACATTTACCGCATCGCAGGGGTTGTTGCTGATGATTCCCAACATGTATAAAATTGCAGGAGAGCTTTTGCCAGGGGTTTTTCACGTCAGCGCAAGGGCTATAGCGGCTCACGCCCTTTCGATTTTTGGTGACCATTCAGATGTGATGGCGACAAGACAGACGGGATTTGCGTTGCTTGCTTCTGGAAGTGTCCAGGAAGTAATGGATCTCGGATCCGTTGCTCACCTGTCGGCAATCAAATCCAGAATCCCCTTCCTTCATTTCTTCGATGGATTCAGAACTTCGAGCGAAGTTCAGAAGATCGAAGTTATGGACTATGATGATCTCAAAGAACTTGTCGATTATAAGGCGCTTAAGGAATTCAGAGACAGGGCCCTCAATCCAGAGCATCCCAAAACAATGGGAACGGCCCAGAATCCCGATATCTTCTTCCAGGCGAAGGAAGCTTCGAACAGATTCTATGATGCAGTTCCAGAAATCGTAGCCGATTACATGAAGGAGATTTCGAAGATAACAGGCAGGGAGTACAAGCCTTTCGTCTACTACGGTGATCCAGAAGCGGAACACGTAATTGTCGCGATGGGTTCAGTTACCGATACAATCGAGGAGACAGTCGACTACCTAATGAAAAAGGGTGAGAAGGTCGGTGTAATAAAGGTACACCTCTACAGACCATTCTCTGCAAAACACTTCTTTGAGGTTCTTCCAAATTCAGTCAAGAGGATTTCTACTCTAGACAGAACAAAAGAGCCGGGCTCTCTTGGGGAACCTCTATACGAAGATGTGAAGACTCTCTTCTATGGGGATAAGAATGCTCCAGAAGTCTATGGCGGCAGATACGGACTGGGTTCAAAGGATACCACACCTTCTCAGATTAAAGCTGTCTATGACAATCTTAAGCTTTCGACACCAAAGGACCACTTTACGATAGGTATAGTCGATGATGTCACCAATACTTCTCTCGAGATAAAGGAGAAGATCAATACCGCTCCAGAAGGTACTATTCGTTGCAAGTTCTGGGGACTTGGTTCCGACGGTACGGTGGGAGCTAACAAGGACGCGATAAAGATAATCGGTGATCACACCGACATGTATGCCCAGGGATATTTCGCTTATGATTCAAAGAAGTCCGGTGGAGTAACCATATCGCATCTTAGATTCGGCAAGAAGCCGATAAAGTCGACCTACCTGATCGATGAAGCCGATTATGTTGCCTGCCACAAGCAGTCATATGTGAATCAGTACGAGTTGTTGGAAGGACTTAAGAAGGGTGGAACGTTTGTCCTTAACACCAGCTGGGATTCTGAAGAGCTTGACAGGAATCTTCCCGGTAACATGAAAAAGTACCTTGCAGACAACAATATTAATTTCTACACGATCGATGCCACGAAAATTGCCATGGAGATCGGTCTTGGAACGAGAATCAATACGATAATGCAATCTGCCTTCTTCAAGCTGGCTAATGTAATACCTATAGAAGAAGCTATCAAGTATCTGAAAGAAGCAATAGTCAAGTCTTATGGTACCAAAGGCGAAAAAGTGGTACAGATGAACTACAAAGCAGTTGATAGTGGAATAGATGCGTTGAAGAAAATAGATATTCCGGAATCATGGGCAAAGGCACAAGATGAGAAAAAGGAAGAAGACTCCGAAAGACCTGAATTTGTGAGGAAAGTTGCAGATGTTATGAACAGACAGCAGGGAGACAAACTTCCTGTTTCTGCTTTCTTGGGAAGGGAGAACGGAGAATTTCCCAATGGAACGGCTGCATTCGAAAAACGCGGTATTGCTGTACTGATACCTGAATGGCAGCCCGACAACTGCATTCAGTGCAATCAGTGTTCTCTTGTCTGTCCACACGCAGCGATCAGGCCCTTCCTCATAAACGAAGAAGAAGAAAAGAAGGCTCCCGTTGCCTTTGAATCAATTAAAGCACTCGGAGGGAAGTCTTTCGAAGGACTGAAGTACAGGATTCAGGTTTCCCCTCTTGACTGTACAGGTTGTGGAAACTGCGCAGATATTTGTCCGGCTCCGAAAAATGCTCTCTTAATGAAACCACTTGAATCGCAGGTTGAGAAAGAGGTCCCAAATTGGGAATTCTCTACTACCATTTCTGAGAAAAAGGATGTCATGAACGTCGAAACATTGAAGGGTAGTCAATTCTCCAAACCTCTCCTGGAATTTTCCGGGGCATGTGCGGGATGTGGCGAGACCCCTTATGCACAGTTAGTAACACAACTCTTCGGTGACAGAATGCTTATAGCCAACGCGACGGGATGTTCTTCTATCTGGGGAGCCTCGGCTCCTTCGACTCCTTATTGTATGAACGGCGAAGGCAAGGGACCTGCATGGGCGAATTCACTGTTTGAAGACAACGCTGAGTACGGATTCGGTATGGCTATGGCAGTCAACCACGGTAGAAACAAGCTTGCAAAGATTATGGAAGAGCTCTTAGAACAAGACATTCCGGAAGATATGAAGGAACCATTCGAGGCCTGGCTGAAAGGTAAGGATGATGCTAAGGCTTCAAAGGCGGCCACAATGGGCATCCTCAATGCAATTTCAAAGGGTTGTAAAAATGAAAGGGCAAGTACGCTCTTGAAGGAAATTGAGGAGAGAAAGGATCTCTTGATTAAGAAATCTGTATGGATCTTTGGTGGAGATGGATGGGGCTACGACATAGGTTACGGCGGTCTCGATCACGTACTTGCGTCCGGAGAGGATGTAAACGTTCTCCTCTTTGATACCGAAGTCTACTCCAATACCGGTGGTCAGTCTTCGAAGTCCACTCCGACAGGTGCGGTAGCGAAGTTTGCTGCTTCGGGAAAGAAGACTAAGAAGAAGGATCTTGGTAGAATGGCAATGACCTATGGATACATCTATGTAGCACAAGTTGCTATGGGTGCAGACAAGAATCAAGTTGTCAAGGCCATTATAGAAGCTGAGAAATATCCTGGGCCATCTCTGATCATTGCATATTCTCCCTGTATAAACCACGGTATCAAGATTGGAATGGGTAAGACTCAAGAGCAGGAGAAGAGAGCGGTAGCTTCAGGTTACTGGCATCTTTACAGATACAATCCTCTCTTGAAAGAACAGGGCAAGAATCCCTTCATTCTCGATTCAAAGGAACCGAAAGAATCATTTATCGATTTCTTGATGAGCGAGGTTAGATACAGCGCTCTGAAATCAACCTTCCCGGACATCGCCGATGAGTTGTTCAAAAAGGCCGAAAGTGATGCTAAGGAGAGATACGAGATTTATAGAAAGCTTGCCTCTGAATAGAGGATTCTAAATGGGCGGGTGGTGATAAGCCACCCGTTTCTTGCAAAACGCACTAGCCATGTGTGCTCAGATTTACTGAAGGAGGTTTCAAATGAACGCAATTGATTATGCATTGAAACTAGAAAAAGACGGTAAGGCTTACTACACTAAACAGGCCCAGTGTTCGGAGGACATTCAGCTTAAGAAATTGTTTGAAATGCTCGCAAATGATGAACAGAGGCATTATGAGATCATAAGTGGATTCAAAGACAAGAATTACAAGTACAAAGGCACATATACTTTCAAGACCACTAGAAATATGTTTTCCGAAATGCTCATTGATAAGAAATGCTTTGAGATTGATGCTACGAATCTTGAAGCTTATGAGCACGCAGTTGAAATGGAAAAAGAAAGTGTTAAGCTTTATCTTGATCAGGCAAAGCAAACAAGTGAACCATCCGAAAAAGAGATATTATTGAAGCTGGCTGCGGAGGAAAACAAACACCAGATAATTCTAGAGAATCTCATGGATTTTGTTAGAAAGGGCCTCGATTGGACCGAATCCCCTGAATTCAGCCATTTGGAAGAATGGGATAAGTTTACGGACCTAGACAAGTACTGATTTGGTTTTACTTCAAATATAAGGAAAGACCGGGACATCGTCCCGGTCTCCTTAACTCAGGGGTAATCCATGTCGCCTTCGTTTGTCTTACATTTTAAAGGGGTTGTGCCTGTGGTTTCTCTGGTCTCTGATAATCAGACTTGATACCCGAGAAAAAGGTTCAGTC
>NZ_JFHJ01000221.1:0-7442 GCF_003666285.1 Mesotoga sp. HF07.pep.5.2.highcov
AGGATTCTGATATCATTAAGATGAGGTGATTGAATGCACGCAGTTCTCTCAAAGAAAAGAATCGCTCCCGATACGTATGATATCTGGCTTTCTCATCCAGATATCTACAGATACGCAAAACCAGGTCAGTTCCTGATAATAAGGATAGACGAGTTTGGTGAGAGGATTCCTCTCACGATAGCGTCGGCAGAAAAAGACAGGGTAAGGGTGATAGTGAAGGCCGTTGGAAAGAGCACCTATAAACTCTGTGCAATGCACGAAGGAGAATCCGTAGCCGATATAGTCGGCCCCCTTGGAAATCCCAGCGAGATCGAGAAACTTGGAACGGTCTGTGTTGTTGGTGGAGGAGTGGGAATAGCTCCTTTGTTTCCCGTTGCAAGGCTCTCAAATCTGCCGGAAACGAGGTAATCGGTATACTGGGTGCGGCGAACAAGGATCATCTGATTATGGTCGACGAGTTTAAACCCTTTCTTGACAGGCTTTACCTCTCTACAGATGACGCTCTGCCGGAGTTAAGGGAACCGTTACGAACCCGCTCAAAGAGGTAATCGCAGATTATACGCCAGCAACGATATGGGCAATCGGTCCGATGGTTATGATGAAGTTCGTCTCTCTTCTCGCTTCCCAGAATGACATACCTTGCTGGGTGTCTCTCAATCCGATAATGGTTGATGGCACGGGAATGTGTGGCGCCTGCAGGGTTGAGGTCGGAGGCGAGATGAAGTTCGCCTGCGTTCATGGACCGGAGTTTGACGGCAGATTGGTTAACTGGGACGAGCTGATCAAAAGGCAGTATCAGTACAGAGAAGAGGAACGGCTTGCTCTTGAGAAATACGTACATGAATTGGGTGAGAAGGATGGTTGAGAAGTTCAAAGCAAGAATGAGGGAACTCGACCCTTCGGAGAGAGTTAACAACTTCGAGGAGGTCGCACTTGGCTACACTAAGGAAGAGGCGATCGCTGAGGCAAATAGATGTCTCCAGTGCAAACACAAACCCTGTGTGGCCGGTTGCCCCGTTGGAATAGATATCCCCGGTTTTATCAAGGCCCTTAGAGAGGGTGACATTGAGAAGAGCACGAGAATCTTGAAAGATGCGAACAACCTTCCGGCCATCTGTGGACGAGTCTGCCCTCAGGAGAAGCAGTGCGAAATGGCCTGCGTCGTAGGAAAGATTCCCGGCAGCGAGCCCGTTGCAATAGGGAGACTGGAGAGATTCGTCGCCGATCAGAATATTCCACTCGAGACCACCGTGAAGCCGTCCGTAAACAAGAGAGTTGCAGTAATCGGTGCAGGTCCGGCCGGATTGACGGCCGCCGCCGATCTCGCGAAAGAGGGTTTTTCGGTTACAGTCTTCGAAGCCTTCCATACGGCGGGAGGTGTGCTTGTTTATGGTATTCCCGAATTCAGACTCCCTAAAGAGATCGTCGCAAAGGAAGTCGAATTTGTGAAGAGCCTGGGAGTTGAATTCCGTTTCAACCAGATTGTCGGCCGAACGATTCCATTCGAAGAGATCAAGAGCGAATATGATGCCGTCTTCATAGGTATCGGCGCAGGTGCCCCGAGATTCATGGGGATTCCGGGATCGAATCTCAACAATATATTTTCCTCTTCCGAATATCTCACGAGGACAAACCTGATGAAGGCCTATCTCTTTCCGATGTACGACACACCAGTAAAGATAAAAGACAGAGTGGCCGTGATTGGAGCCGGAAATGTGACGATGGACGCTGCAAGAACCGCAAAGAGGCTCGGAGCCAAAGAGGTCCATGTGGTCTACAGGAGAAGCGAAGAAGAGATGCCCGCGAGAATAGAGGAGTATCACCATGCCGTAGAAGAGGGAATCGTGTTCCACTGGCTAACCCTTCCCGTTGAGTACATTGGAGATATAAACAACAACGTCACCGGGATGAAGTGCGTAAAGATGACTCTGGGAGAACCGGACGATTCGGGGAGAAGAAGACCGATACAGGTTGAAGGATCGGAATTCATCATGGAAGTTGACATGGTCATCGAAGCAATCGGTCAGACTCCAAATGCCATTTTGAAGGCCGGTTTCTCAACTGTAAGACTGAACAAATGGGGCAACATCGATGCCGATGAAGCCAGCGGCAGGGTTGACGAAGGCATCTTTGCCGGCGGAGACATCGTTACTGGTTCTGCAACGGTAATAGAAGCGATGGGAGCCGGCAAACGCTCGGCGAGGGCGATAAAGTCATACTTATTGCGTAAGAGATAGGCTTCAGCACTGCAATAATGTATAAATGTATATTTGTGGAGAGTTAATCTAGAGCATTTCCTAATAAGAAAAGTCGACGGCCCTTCTGGGTTTGTCCCAAACAATTGCTCCTCATTCTTCTGAGAAAGTCTCGCCTGCTTAGAGGTGACTTACTTTTTTCTGGACAGATCAGATGGCAACCTCTCGAAGAAAATCGCCGTTTCATTAGTTGAGAAGGCATTCAGGACGCTAAAGGGAGTGGATCTCAAGATACGGCCAATACACCACTGGCTTGAGAAGAGAGTTAGGGCCCACATATTTCTCTGCATGCTAGCGTATTATGTTGAATGGCATTTGAGGGAGTCATGGAAGGGCATGATCTTCACCGACTAATATGCCGATAGAGAACATTTACTACAGGCTACTAGATCCAAAAGTGCACTTGAGAAGACGAGAATGAAGAAGCTGAATGAAGTTGTCTGTCTAACTGGAGTTCGATCCCTTTCCCGGTTTTGCACAAGAGATTCCGGAAAATGGGAGGCTGGCCTCAGCTGGCCAGAAATACAAGAGGGCACGATTTGCGCCCTCTTTTTTTGTCTCGATCATTTTGAATTCAGAAAGTGGTTAACTGTCGGTTTTTCCGGAAACAACAAAGAATTCTAAATCGGTAGCGTGACGATCGTTGCTACGAACTCACCTTCATTAACTATTGAAATAGCTCCACCGTGCAATTCGATAATCCTTCTCGTTATGCTCAGGCCAAGTCCATTTTCTCCTCCAACCCCCTTGTTGAAGGGTTTGAAGAGCTCTTCCAGTTTGGTTTCGGCAACTTTCTCTCCATCGTTTGCGAATCGTATCAAAAGACTCTCTTCTCTCTCGTTTACTGCCATAGTTACCTCTATTCTGCTCTTCGCATACCGGATCTGGTTTGAAAGTATGTTTTCAATGGCTATCGCCAGCTGTTCTTCATTGACCTCGGTCTTGAAGTCTTTAAGATTCAGATTCCAGTCTATGTCGTCTCTCTGGAAAGAAAATCGCCCGACTGTGTCCTCAAGGAGTTCTGAGAGATTGACTTCCTCTTTTTCGAGGCCGTGACGCGACAGGTATTCAAGTCTCGTTATGAAGAGCAGATCCTTTACCCTCATATCCATTCTCTGGATCTCTTTATCTATGACGTCTATAGCACTATCCAGGTCGCCTCCGGGATAAATGCCGTCTTTGATTGCCTGTGCGTAACTTCGTATAACCATGACAGGTGTCTTCAGTTCATGGGAGATAAACTGGAGCATTGACTGTTGTTCTCTGTCCTGCTCGCTAAGACTCTTTCTCATATTCTCGATTGAATCGGCCAGCTCTCCGATCTCGTCGCTTCTATTCAAAGAAATCGGCCTGTCCCAGTTTCTCTTTGAGATCATTCGCACGTCCTCGGAAAGCTTCTTGAGAGGCTTAGTCAGGTATCTAGAGAAGACTATTATGAAAACCAGACTGACCACTGTCATTATCGCCATTACGAGCAACAGCCTGGAGAACAACGTCGATGAAAGAGTGTTCATGTACGTATCCCACATATAGGAAATCATCGTAACGTCTCTTCCCGAAATCTCTTCAGTACGAATCACATAGAAAAGACTCCGGCCGGAGAGAAGCGTTTCGTACCTCTCTGAAAGCGACGTCTGCTTTTCTGCGTTTTCTCTAATGGATTGCATAACAGGAAGTATTTCGGGAATAATCGTTCCGCTAATTAGTACGTCCCTGGAAGTTGAGTCCTGAAGTGGAGGAGTTCTGTCGGAGCTATCCTGGGTTCCAAATCTGTTCAGGTAGTAATCTATTAGGTCAAACTCCCTGTCGAAGACCATTATGTGTCCTACGTCTCTGGCATTTCTAAGACTGTTGAGGTCGATATCCTCGAAGGGGATGAACCCTCCCTGTAATTCGATAATCCTCACTTCTTGAGTGTACTCTATCGTTCTGTACGCTTCGGTGGTGAAAAAGTCTCTTATAGACCATCTGAAGACGATACCCAGAAGGAGGAATAGGATAGAAAGAACGGCGGCAAATAGCAGCCAGAGCTTGTCGGACAGACGCCAGGATTTCATATGTTCACACTCTTATAGCCGAAACCGTAGACGGTTTCGATCTTGAAATGGGGCATCTTCTTTCTAAGTCTCCGTACAAGATCGTCAACTGCTCTATCACTACCGTAGTGGTCGTAACCCCAGACTCTGTCAAGTATCTGGTCTCTTGAAAAAGGCTTGCCTTTGCCGTTGACAAAGAGCAGGAGCAAATCGAACTCCATGGAAGTGAGCTCAATAAGCTGTGACTGATTCTCGTCGATTTCTTCGGTAACTGTTCTTCTCGCCTCGTCGATCTTGTATGGAGGAACGTGTATGATTCCGCCAGAATGGTGGATGCGCTCAAGAATCTTCTTGACCCGAATGACAAGCTCCCTTGGGAGAAAGGGCTTGGACAAGTAGTCGTCGCTTCCCATCTCGAGTCCGACAACTCTATCAATATCTTTGTCCCTTGCTGAAATAAAGATCACAGGTATCATCGAATCCCTCTTCCTGATTTCTCTGAGAAGCTCGAAGCCATCGATCCCCGGCAGCATTATGTCAAGAATCCAGATATCGGGAGAGTCATCGATTTCATCGAATGCGTCGCTTCCGTTCTTGAACGACTTGACTTCCCAGCCCTCCTTCTCGAGATAGGAAGTCAGTACGCTGTTCAGATTCTTTTCGTCTTCAACGAGATTTATCCTTGTTCCCATGAATCACACCTCTGTGAATTCCACTTTATTCAATAATAATTGATTTCGCTATCAATAACTAACCGGTAAACCGGACTGCATAGATATGTCTCATTTTCTGTATTGCAGTCCGGCCTTTCCAAAGAACTACCTTTTCTGAGTAACGATCAAAACACTGTCACATGCTGCACAGTCTTCGCCACTATCTATTGCCGTTCTCAGATTATCACGCTCCTTTGGACTTACGGAATGGGGCGGTTCCAGTTATCTATGTCAGACTGTCATCGTAGTTCTTGTCCTATCCATTGGGTCAGCACTGTTCAAGGTTTTTGCAAAAGCCTAAAAGGGATCTACACTCTTTACTGCCACAACTATCGTTTCAACTCCATTGCTCACCCTTGTAACCTGAATCGAGAACTCGGGCGGTTCGTAGATACAGCCCGCGGCAGATTGTAGTGTGTCGTGATTCTTGTGAACCGGAGTCATATCGAGCATCATCACTTTCGTAATCGATTCTTCTTCCCAAGAACGCAGTGTTTCCTCCAGATCGTCAGGGTCGATCACGCGGTTATCGGTTACGAGATGCGAATCAGTTCCTTCGATTTCGCTCACCACAACTCTCTTCAGAGAATGCAGGCCCAGGTCCTTCAGCTTCTGGATAAGGTCGTCCAAAGTCATTTCCGTTTTATTTGAATATCGCTTCTCATGGCTTGTGACTAACATTTCTTCAACTCCTTAGTCTCTGAGATCTAGTTTCAGTAATATTATAGAAAGTAATATGCGAGAGAATTCGGCAAAAGTGTGGGATATAATGGGATTCATAGGACCGGGATTCCATAGGTCTTGCAATTGGAAGGCCATTAAGATGCTCTTATTCAGCTATCGAGCTACCTACGGAGGTGTCTCATGAAAGGGATTATTACCGTTCTATTCATACTGTGCGCAGTTATTCTGGCTTCAGAGCCTCTAAGCATAGGCTTTATCTATGTCGGTTCGGCCGATGATGGCGTCTGGACAGAGAAACACGATGAAGGCAGGCGGTATCTCGAAAAGACGTTTGGAAGTCAAATCGAGACTTCTTTCATAGAAAACGTGACTGAAGGAGAACAGGACCTGGAGGTTCTTAGAAGTTATGCCGAACGTAACGTCAAACTCCTTTTCAGTACAAGCTTCGGCTTTATGGACGATGTGATGGAGATAGCGAAGAACTATCCCGATACGATCTTCATGCATTGTTCGGGATATAAGACCGCTGAAAATGTCGGAACCTACTTCGGAAGGATATATGAGCCGGCCTACTTGACCGGTCTCATCGCTGGGGAGATGACAAAAAGCAACATAATCGGCTATGTAGCGACATTCAAGATTCCGGAAGTTATCAGGGGGATAAATGCTTTTGCGATTGGAATCGCAAAGGTCAATCCCGATGCGCGCGTGCACGTTATCTGGACCGAGACCTGGTTCGATCCCTCTTCCGAAGAGGAGGCGGCCGACGCCCTCCTGGATCTTGGAGCCGATGTAATCGCTCAGAGCCAGGATTCGCCAGCTGCAGTTCAGGCGGCCGGACAACGGGACGTTTACGCTATTGGTTACAACACCGATATGAGTGCCTTCAGTCCAGACACTTTTCTGACTTCTCCCGTATGGAACTGGGGAGTCTTTTACGAGAGAGTCGTAAAAGAAGTAATGGAGGGAAAGTGGACCAGCTATCAATACTGGGGCGGAATAGAGGACGGTGTAGTCGACATAGTGATGAGTAATCTAGTTCCCGCCGATCTTCAGAAACTTGTCAATGAAGAAAGAAGCCGGATAATTGAGGACGATTATCATCCCTTTGAAGGGCCTTTGCAAGATCAAGACGGAAAACTAAGATATTCAGAGGGTGAAAAACCAACCGACGAAGAGCTTTTGACCATGGACTGGTTTGTGAGTAACGTCATCGGCAGCCCGAAGTGACTCTTATCTTCTTAGTTTGATAGAGCAGGCCAGGCGAAACCAGACTTGCCAGCGAAAGCAGACTGGCTTCTGAATTCCTCCCGCGGAAGCGGCATCACTTCTTCTCTTGGTCTTCTCGGAGGAGAACCGTTGACGGACAACGTTGTTTTCAGCAGCGCTCAGCGGTTGTTAGGAGGAGATGCTGAAACAAGTTCATGACGGGATGTGACGTTTTTGTTCAGCCTCTGGCTTGCAACTTGGAACTGAGAACTTGCAACTGCTCTTCTAAGGACGGGTCCATGATCCGGGACTCTAACCAAGAACGAAGAACTGATCTTCGCTCTGGAACGAAGAAAAGGCTTTTTATTCGGTGAACGGAGAACCATTCAACGGTGATCCCGTTTCACTTGCTCTTGGCACTTACCAACCCGCAACCACCAACCCCGAACCTCGTCATTTATTCTTGCAACTTGGAACTCACAACTTGCAACTGCTCTCGAAGGACGGCTCTTAATGCTCTTGATCTTAAATCCCCGCTTGAGCGG
>NZ_JFHJ01000291.1:0-2199 GCF_003666285.1 Mesotoga sp. HF07.pep.5.2.highcov
AGTGCCTTTCTGGGAGGTTTACTTTCTTTCTTCTCGCCCTGCATACTTCCTCTGATTCCAGTTTTCTTCGGTGTACTTATGGGTGGGGCGGCCGATGCAAAAGCTCGGTTTATCAGGGGAGTGTTCTTCACTCTTGGGATGTCGATCTTTTTCTTCATACTTGGTATAGGAGCGACCGGACTCGGAACCTTCATCAGGCAGAATGAAGTGCTGATGAACATAATATCTGGAGGTCTCTTCGTCCTGTTTGCTTTCCTGTATCTCTTTGAGATAGGCATGAAGGGAGTAAACTTGAACGTCTGGAAATTTGGCGGTTCTGCTGTAAGCGGCTTCATACTTGGAGCAGTTCTTGGTCTCGTTTGGGTGCCTTGCGCCGGTCCGATCCTTGGTTCGATTCTGGTTCTTGCAGCCAATCAATCGGCAGTTGCCGAGGGCGGGCTTATGCTTCTTGTCTATTCGTTGGGTTTGAGTATACCCTTCCTGACGCTAAGCGGATTGGTGGCAAAGCTAACTTCAAAGCTCTCTTTTGGGGGAGAAAGCAAATGGAGAAAAGTGATCAGAGTATCTGTCTTCGTTGTTCTCCTAGCAGCCGGATTGTTGACAATGACAGGAAACCTTAACTTACTACAGTTTGCAACGGGAGGTTGATTTATGAAGAAAGTTGTTTTTCTACTAGTTTTACTTCTACCAGGAATAATATTCTCGTATGTTGGAATGCTAGATGATTTCGACACAGCGCTTAAGCTAGCCAAGATAGAAGATAAGGAAGCTATCGTAATGTTCTCGGATACCAGCTGCGTCTACTGTGTGAAGTTTGTGAAGGAAACTCTCGCAGATGAAACCGTACAGGATCTTTTGAAAGCAGGTTTCGTTTTCTCCCAGATATACAAAAGCAATCCGGGGAAGGCCTCTTATGTTGTCGGAGAGGAATGGAAAGAGATGTCATACGGTGAGCTCTATGCTTATTTTCAGATCAGGGGCACACCTACATTTTGGTTCTTCACAAGCGAAAACGCATTATTGACTAACCTGCCAGGTTACGTTCCCGCGAAGGACTTCACGACTATACTTCGGTTCCTTGGCGAGAGAGCGTACGAGACAGCAACCTTTGAAGATTATCGAAGTAAAGAGTCTACTTTCATGGGAGAACCGAAGATCGTGCGTGTAAGTGAAGAGGATTATAACTATGTTCTCCAGAACGACCCGATTGCCAGGGAATACAAGGATCAAGAGGTCGACAAATTCACGGTCTGGTTGACCAAAGATGAGTCGACTGCCGAATACCTGCTGGAAGAGGGAGTCTTTAGAGTCATTCTATTGAACTGAAAAAATCGAGGGCAATTGACAGAAACTCGTCGTAAGCCTTTCTGTCGAGAAGGCACATTTTTATAAGCCTCAGAGAAGAAGACTTGTTTTGCGAAAAGTGATCCATCACTGACTTTAGAAATTGCTCTGCGCAAATAGACACCGGAACACCAAAAATACCAGTTGAGATCGCCGGAGTGGCAAGCGTAACAGCAGTCATTTCGGCGGCTTTTTTTAGGACGTTTGCAAATGAACAGTAAAGCTTGGATTCAAGATCTAGTTCTCCGTACTGAGGACCAAAAACGTGGATTATCTTCTTTGCGAGCAGATTTCCAGCGTCCGTTACCGCGACTTCGGAGGTCTTTAGAGGCCCATTCTTCCTAACGTAGGCATCGCTTTCGAGCTGAATCTCTTTTCCTCCAGCCCTGACTAACGCTCCAGCAACACCCCCTCCATGCCTCAAATAACTATTCGCGGCATTGACGATTACGTCTACCTCCTGTTCCGTTATGTCGGATATTTCGAGCTGAATGACTCTACCTTCTCTAAGAATGAAACTCTTCATTCTTCCTCCGGATAGTTCTTCATGCCCTTCCATAACGACCTGAGCCTTTCAAAAAGGAATTTCTCTTTCCCACTGTTTCCTGGAACATAGAATACTTCCTCCTTTATCGGTTCCGGCAGATAATACTCACGGGAAAATCCCCCGGAGTTGTGCGGATAATTGTAGCCTTTACCATAGCCCAACTCTTTCATCATCTTAGTAACTGGATTTCTTAGTTTTAGAGGGATTTCTAGATTCGGGGTATTCTTTACCTTTTCTTGTGCCTTCACCATGGCCGAATAGGTTCTGTTGCTTTTGGTTGCGACTGAAAGATAGATTGCCGCTTCAGA
>NZ_JFHJ01000496.1:0-1669 GCF_003666285.1 Mesotoga sp. HF07.pep.5.2.highcov
TCCCGGGATGATCTTCCCGGCACAGCGTCCTGCCGAAGGCAGCAATTCATACCACTATGGTTCTTACGCAACGGTGATGAAATGAAGATCTCCACACGGAAGATGACCTAGTTTCCATACCACTATGGTTCTTACGCAACGGGAACAGGTGGCAAAGATGACTCCGGAGCAGATCAAGTTTCCATACCACTATGGTTCATTCACCTTCGGTGGCCAGTTGCACTTCGTGCGGCCAGTCTTTGCTTCGCAAAGGCCAGTTCCGACTTCGTCGGGCATAAGACTCGTCACCGATAGGATCAGAGCCCAGATCCTGAACAGGAGCTTTTCAGGATGACAAACTGAGTTGGTTCTGATCATATTGCTATAATTTGCTTCTTGAGGATAGGTCAGGCTCTAGTTTTTTGCTCCTGACCAACCACCAACCACGAACCACCCACAACGGCTCTTAGCATACCACTATGGTTCTTACGCAACTGGGCGATGAAGCAGGAGTTCGATCTCGTCATTCTCGAGTTTCCATACCACTATGGTTCTTACGCAACCATTTATCAGCAGCGACCCCTCCGATATCATTTATGCGTTTCCATACCACTATGGTTCTTACGCAACTGTGCAGTCGGATGCAGCCGAACCAGAAGAGATAGCCGAGTTTCCATACCACTATGGTTCTTACGCAACTTATAAGCGAATTCAAAGAATACGCAAGAGATTTTATGTTTCCATACCACTATGGTTCTTACGCAACAATCTTCAATGGAGAGATTGAAGTGTCTTTGCCTAAGTTTCCATACCACTATGGTTCTTACGCAACAGAGATTGAATTCTCTCTCTTTTTTTATGCTCATACAGTTTCCATACCACTATGGTTCTTACGCAACTCAAGATCCTCCAGAAGATCACATGTAACTTACCAACGTTTCCATACCACTATGGTTCTTACGCAACTTGCAAGGACTCGGAAAAGCTCTCTACTCCACAGTGTTTCCATACCACTATGGTTCTTACGCAACTCGTCAGCTCTGACCCGAGCGATATCATTTATGCTGTTTCCATACCACTATGGTTCTTACGCAACAAAAAGCAAAGAGGACGGTAGCCTCAAGGATACTTGCAAGTTTCCATACCACTATGGTTCTTACGCAACATGGTGAGAAGAAAGAAGCAACCTCTTGAAACTATCGTTTCCATACCACTATGGTTCTTACGCAACCGGGAACTAATCCGGCAGTACTGGAACAGCTTCAACAAGTTTCCATACCACTATGGTTCTTACGCAACTTTATCTTCACGAACCAGGAGACGCCCCCCGCCGGCGTTTCCATACCACTATGGTTCTTACGCAACGAGGATAACAAGGCAAGGAAACGCCACGGATATAAAGGTTTCCATACCACTATGGTTCTTACGCAACGAAGCGATTGATAACTGGCTCGATCATCTACAAAGTTTCCATACCACTATGGTTCTTACGCAACGTTTGGCTAACCGATAGCACAAGACCGTTTGATGTAAGTTTCCATACCACTATGGTTCATACAAGAGCAGTCCTCCGTTGACCGTCCAAGAACATGGACCCGTCCACCGAAAGGATCTAAGATCAGATCCTGAACAGGAGCATTTCAGGATGACAAAATGGATGGTTCTCACAGCCTAACATAATGCCCCTTGA
>NZ_JFHJ01000171.1:0-1062 GCF_003666285.1 Mesotoga sp. HF07.pep.5.2.highcov
GAAAGACTGTTGAGCATCCTGAAAGATACCGAAAACAAGTTCTTCTCGCTCACATATGAGGATTTAGCGCGCAGTGCCGTCATGTGGATTAGCGGATCGAACTACTTCGAAATTGGTCGCTGGTGGGATAGAAACGCCGAAATCGATCTGGTGGGCATGAACAGAGAAGAGAAACGAATATTATTGGGAGAAGTCAAGTGGAGTGAAAGGCCCGTCACCACTGATATTTTTGCAGCATTGCGTGAAAAGGCATATCTGCCACGATGGGATGAATTCAAAGAGAAGGAGTACGCTATCTTCAGCAGATCTGGATTCACCAAAGCTCTAGTTGACGAGGCTAAGTCCGATCGATCTCTAGTGCTTTTTCACGGGGACAAGAGAATAGTCTAGATCCTGTGATAAGCGCACGTCTTTCGAAAAATCTGTCAGGAAGAAACGTCTTCGAGAGTTTGTTAATCTTCTGATGAGAGGAATAGAAATCGAGAAGCCAGTAACCTTCGGTGGCGAGTCAGGACTTCGTCGGAAAGCGAAAATGGAAACTGACGAGTTCAATTAGACCCGCTGAGTGCTGGGAAGTGACGTCCTCCGTTGACCGTCCAAGAGCATGGACCCGTCCACCGAAAGGATCAAAGGTCAGATCCTGAACAGGAGCTTTTCAGGATGACAGAATAGTTGGTTCTCACAGCCTAACATAATGCCCCTCGAAGGATCTTTCCTCCTGGCGAAGCCAGCCATGCGTCCCCGGATGCTTTTCCGGGCATTGCGTCCGCCGATGATCTTCGGCGCATCACTTCCCGGGATGATCTTCCCGGCACAGCGTCCTGCCGAAGGCAGCAATTCATACCACTATGGTTCATTCACCTTCGGTGGCCAGTCGCACTTCGTGCGGCCAGTCTTTGCTTCGCAAAGGCCAGTTCCGACTTCGTCGGGCACAAGACCCATCAACCGAAAGGATCAAAGATCAGATCCTGACTAGAAGCGCGTCAGGATGACAAAGTGAGCTGGTTCTTGCAACCTAATGTCCTGCTCCTAGAAGGGTTCTCCCTCCTGGCGAAGCCAGCC
>NZ_JFHJ01000602.1:0-3480 GCF_003666285.1 Mesotoga sp. HF07.pep.5.2.highcov
GAGGAGGGCCACGTAGTGGCGGAGGGTGTGAGTATCTTAAGACAAGAAAACTCGTACGAATATTGGTGCGTTAGTTAAGGCAGAAGTAATGGAGATACTAACGCGTCCCCTACAAAAGTAATACCTTTCGGTGTTAAAGAAGGCACACGTTTGGCAATGCGCTTAAGAGCATACACACCCCACCGCAAGCGGTCCCCCCCGCTCAAGCGGGGATTTAGGATCAAGAGCCAGGAGGAAATGGGTCTAGGGCTGTGGGGTGTAGGGTTTCGCAAGAGAGAAAAGCAGCCTATAGTTCCAACGTTACGCGTCCAGTTCCTTTGTTTTTCGTAAAAGAGCTACAGAGAATAAGTGACATATCGAGACAGAGGCTACATGAGAATTCTAACCAATTCTGGAACTAAGGAGCATGATCACTAAGTATCAGAGAAGATGTTGATGCAAATAATGAGCTACTCGATCGGTGATTTGAGAGACATTTCTCCATAGGATTGTAGATCCCGAAACGAGTTCGTGATGACTAAGTGATGAACTTCATAAAGCCTAGACAGAAACAATGAAACAAGATACTTGCTGAACAAGTTCCCGAGTTAGCGAAAGTCAGCTGGGCTAACGCATTATAAAATAGCGTATAATTACGATGTGGGAGATTGGTCAGTATGAGAAGGAATTACTTTCGTTTCTTGTTTTTGATGATTTTCATCTTTATAGCGATTTCAAGTCTGGCGGGGAGCAGCGATTCTACAGACTCTGCTGATGCTACCGTAACTACTTACTTCGAAGATGTTGCGCGCGAGATTCTCGCCATGGATTCTTTCGACGACCTCTTTTCCCTTGACGGCTTCTTTGAAGACGATCCCGCAGCCGAACTGACTCCTTCGCATCCGATTCCCCCAACTCCGGTGAGCACAGTATCACACCAGGATCCAGCCATGCCTTCAATTACACCTCAGGCCACGCAATCTGAAACGGAATCACCTGAAAGCACATTGACCTGGAAATATGAGCCTTACGCGGACAGCCTTCTGCCTGGAGGAATCGCATTTGAGTTTGAGGCTGGCGATCCGGTAATGGGAATCCCGGATGTGGTGAAGTTCTACAAAGAGGGTGTCGTTGTAGATACCCTTGCAGGAAAAACGATCATGTCGCCGGTTATAGTTAGTGACGTTCCCTTCCCAGGACAGAAGACCACGATCTTCAGGTTCCTCACAGACGATTACTCGACTCCTTTGGGTGGATACTACATTACTGTAGTCGACTCAGAGGTCTACTCCTTGACCGTAGCGCTCGACCCCACTCGCGCAGAGAATATCGTCGATCTCGACTGCGATGGGATAGTAGAACTGATAGTCGTTGACGATCATATGATAAAGGCTCAGGAAGAGACCGAGCTTTCGGTATTCAAGAGATTCTTCACCTGGACAGAAGATGGCTGGCAGGTCGATTCTCCTGGTGATTACGTAAATGTCTATTCTTTGATGGCTGAGGCTGATCTCGAAAAGATTGAAGCTTCCAGTCCGAAGACGCCTCACGTGTGGTCATATGCCTATCACTCATACATGGCGGGTGAGGATCTTGAAGAGATTCAATTCCGTGTAGCAAAACTCGTCGAGGACTTCTCCCTGAACTGGCTTATCAACTCCACGGAAATGGTAAAACTTCTCGATCAAAACATCAATCAGTACTATGGTTATGTCATGAAGAGGCCTACACCTGATTCTTCACCTACAATGTAATCGAAATCAAGAATATAATTCGCGCCCTTGAGAATTTCCTTCGATAGAACTATAATCGAAACGAATGAAGTCGGAGGAGCGTGAAGAGATGCGAAGAGCAATACTTCTTTTTTCCCTGCTATTGGCGGTTACATTTGCCGCATCGAAGTTCAGTGTAGGGATTCTTATCACGGGAGAGATTGGTGGAAACGCCATTTACGAACTTGTACAGAGGGGCGCGCTTGAAATGGCCTCTGAGGAGATAGAGATAAAGATCGTCGAAGGCGGATACAACCAGTCCAAGTGGGAGCAAATGCTTATCAGCCTTGCGGCATTGGGTAGGTACGATCTTCTCATGACCTTCACCGAAGGTATGCCGGCAAGCGTAAATAAAGTCGCCGAAATGTTCCCAAACCAGAAGTTCGCATTACTGGACGGGATTATCGAGAACCCTCTTCCAAACACTTATTCTGTTGCTTTCAAAGACGACGAAATGACCTTTCTTGCCGGAATCTTCGCAGCACTGATAACTTCAAGCAGTTTGCCAGGAGCAAATGAAGAGAAAGTGGTGGGGTTGATCGCAGGGGACACTTACCCCGCGATGACCAATGTCATGAGACCCTCTTTCGAGAATGGCGTAAAGACGGTTCATCCTTCGATTCGAGTGTTTTTCGGTGTTGTTGGTAGCTGGTCGGATCCAGCTAGAGGGAGCGAACTCGCTGCGAAGCAGTTCGATGCCGGAGCAGACGTTATTCTCTCCATTGCCGGTGGCAGTGGCATAGGAGTCATTGAAGAGGCCTCGGTCAGAGGCAAATATGTGATCACGGTCGACTCTAACATGATCGCTTTGAATCCCTCCGTTATTCTTGGGAGTTTCCTGAAGCACATAGACGTTTTGGTGAAGAATACAATCGCAGATGCCAAAGCCGGCACACTTCCCTTCGGTACTTCCAAGAGGGTTGGAATAGCAGAAGGAATGATCGATTATACTCACGATGATCCAAATTTCGTGAGAAATGTTCCGGATGACATTCGTGCCCAACTTGCCGAATGGTTTGAAAAAATAAAGGCGGAAGGACTGCCAAAGATCAACAATGAGTAGTCTTATACAGTCCTACAATGAAGCCTTAGGACTATTCACTCAGACGGAAGAGAAGATAGCCAGCTTCATCATGACAAATCCAGAAGCGGCTCTAGAGCTTTCAGTGAACGATCTTGCCTCAAGGTTGAATGTGTCTCCGTCAATGGTCGTGAAGGCTTCACAGAAAATGGGTTTCACAGGCTATTCGCAGCTGAAATTAGCTGTCGCCAGCGAGCTTAACGTGCTTGTGCAGCGGGAAAAGTCAACCATTCTGATCGAGGACCTGGACGCCTACGAGGACCTAGTATCCTCAACAATTCGTGAAGCCTATTCCCGTCTTGGCGAAGACGACTTAAAGAAGGCGGCAGAGCTTCTGGTCGAGAGCGAAAATATAGACATCTACGCGTTCGGTTTCGATGCAGTAGCGGGACACGATCTCTACCTGAAGATGCTGCAAAGCGGCAAAAGAGTCAAGCTCATCGAGAACGGATACGAACAGATGATATCTGCATACAATTTGAAAGATGATTCTGTCGTTGTTGCTATATCCAGCACTGGAACTTCGATAGACTTGTTAGACGCGCTGAAGTTTTCCGAGAAGACCGGAGCTTCGGTAATCACGGTAACACCGGCGGGATCAAGGCTGAGCACTTATTCGAACGTGAATCTCGAAAGCTATTACTCAAA
>NZ_JFHJ01000051.1:0-876 GCF_003666285.1 Mesotoga sp. HF07.pep.5.2.highcov
CCATGACTTCGATACGGCATCGAATTTCAAAGAGGATCTTCTTGTGTACGTGGTGAAGAAGCCTTGAGTAGATTAGTAACTGTTATTCTCTTATTTGCCTGTATTATAGCTGTTTCGGGAATGGGAGCGATTACGCTCGGCCAGAGGTATCCCTTGGGCATAATGCCATCCGGACTGCTGAAAATTAAGAACAGCAGTGGTACTTATTACATAACTCTCGTTAAGGGCGACTCCGAGTTAATAGTCTTCGATGCAAATTTCAGACCTGTGACGATCTTCGACTCGATGCGCAATGATGGAATCAACGATATCATCTACAGGGACGGGAAACTCTACTGCTTCGGATTCTACAGTGGCAGGTTGATTGTTGTGGACGCTTCCGTTCATCCTAGTAAATGGAAAAAGATCGACGAGATTCCAACATCCAGCAGGCTAATCACCGGATCGTTCATAGATGGAAAGGTTGGAATATTGACTAATGAGTTCGAGTTCCTGCTGCTGGACATATCCAAGAGGGAGATAATAAAGAGGCAGAAGCTCCCGGTCATAGCTCTATCTATAGCGGAAGATTCTAATTTCTTTTTCGTATCGCTCTTCCATAACTATAATCTTCTTACACATTCCCACGAGACCGAAAAAGGGCTTCTCGTATTTGATGAATGGGGTAATCTGGTAAACGAAGCAAATGTCGGTAAACGGCCATCTTACATTCTTTTAGAGGGAGAAAGAATCTTCCTGGTTTCATATGTGGATGAAAATCTCAAGGTTCTTTCTAAGAGTGATTTAGCTGAGATCACCACGGTTCAGCTGGGTAGATATCCAAATTTTCCCGTGATTCACGACGGAAAGATCTGGATCGCATTGACCGGCGAAGAC
>NZ_JFHJ01000239.1:0-1343 GCF_003666285.1 Mesotoga sp. HF07.pep.5.2.highcov
GGGTGGGTCTTGTCACATGTAGTTACATATCCTTCTCCAATATTGAAGGTAGGAGATGCTTCCATAGTCGACTGCACATAGTCACCGAAGACATAAAACGGTACCTTCGAACCGGTTTTTGAAGTATCGCCTCTGGCGGCCGGAACCTCAAGTTCCGTTCTAGAGTAAACCTGCATACTTTCGACGCGCTCATTTGTCAAGTCTAGAATCAGTCTGTCCGAGAGAATAGTGGTCTCATCACTGAGCATCTTCACGTTTCCCCAGAAGGAGATCGATTCCGGAGTGGAATCCACATTTAGTATCGAAGCATTGGAGGCTTCAATCGTAGCGTTCATGGTCTCGCTGAAATACTCTACCTTGACTCCACCACCAAGTAGTATCTCCCTGCCACTCTTGGTTCCGGCAATTGTACCTCCGACGATCTTCACATTAGATCCTTCAAGGAGACCGGGAACGAGAAGAAGAAGAACAATTGCCGATACTTTCATTATTCTTGTAAACAGCTCCGACAATCTATAACTGGCTTTAGTATCGATGAGGGAGTATATTATCACACCAAGTATAGAAAAGGTAATATTCGGTATCCATGGTGCCAGGGATGGGTTTATAAGGTTCTCCTTTCCCATTCCACTCAACCAGGCTCCCGATCCCTGATAGATGACGACCAGAAGAAAGGTGAGTATGACAGACCATGACTTAGACTGAAGATTGAACATCAACGAAACAGGAACGCCAAGAAGAACAATGACGAGAGGAGCGATGGACATCGAGTACTTCTCTTGCAGAGCGACCTCGAGCGAGGAGGTATTGATCCCCGTATTCTTGAAGGCTTCGATATCATCCCTCAGTTCTTTACTTGTCTTTTCCTTTGGAGATTTGAAGCTGGCCAGATAACGTTCGATATCTTCATCTATTTCGAACTCGGCAGTGCCAAACTGCATCTCAACGCCAAGAAAGCCCGATTCGTCTGTCTGATAGATATTGGCTTTGCTCAAAATCCATTTGTTCGAAGAGATTACCGCGCTTTCCGCTGTTGTAAGCGTAACTTGACCCCTCGAAACTTCATATATGGAGACGTTCTTGAGCTCCTTCGTCTCCTGATCGATTCTCCTCACGTAGATCATTCTTCCCTGGCTATCCTGCATAAATACGTTTTCTTTGAGAGTAACTTCCGGTTGCTTGTAGACGAATCTCGCCATCGCCTCATTTGCCTTTGTCGAAGCTGCCGGTACGAGATAGTCGTTCAAGAGATAAGCAAAGCCACTGAAAATAATACCTATGAGAAGAAAGGGTATAACCAACCTCTTCAAGGATATGCCGTGGGTTTGAAGGGCAATCAGTTC
>NZ_JFHJ01000290.1:0-2344 GCF_003666285.1 Mesotoga sp. HF07.pep.5.2.highcov
CCATAACGCTAACGCCTCTGCTAAAAGAGCATGGAAGGTTATGCCTGAACTCCTCGTCCAGCACGCGATTAACTGTGTGTTCTCTGTCAAGGCCGGAATGAAAAAGGATTTGATATCCCTCTCCACAGTTCCACCCGTCGTTTCTCCGGCTCCTGAGTTCAAGCTGAACTTCATATATGCGCTAACTGTTCGCGAATTATTCAAAGAGTACAGGTTCAGAGCGCAGATGAACACGAGATACATCGAATCCGATCTCGTCGACGCAACCAGAATACATGTTCTAGATACCCTAATATCAAGATTGACCAAAGCCGACATCCAGTCGACGATAACTCCCGACGAAGGCAGAAATGTTCCCTGGCATGTTAATTCGATCAGAGGGGTAGAAACAGCAAAACATACACTTGTTGCCCTGGATGGAATCAAGGATTTGCTCAAGGTAAATGAAGAAGTTGTAAGGCCAAGCATTCGAGAGCTGAAGATGCGGGCGATTCTTATGATGGAAGAGATACTGGAAGTCGGCGGATACTTCGAAGCTGCGGAGAAGGGCTTCTTCGTCGATAATGGTCTTTACCCGGAACGAAATGGAGATGGGATAGCAAGACCAAAAGACGGAGGTATAGGCGCAGGCACCGTAATCCCAAGGGATGCCGATTACTTCGCTCCTGTCTGTGAACACTTCGGCTACAACAGAATTCCCGAAGGCTTATCCTCTCCAGACGAGCCTATTGGCGGCTGCACTCTCCACGACAGGGCGAAAATTAAGTATATAGACGAACTAGATGAATCAGACAATGTGAATCTCAGGATCACACAGCAGCTCGAGGACAGGGAAAAGGGCCTGATATCGCCTGAAGTGGAATGGTGGGGTGACGGATGGGTTCAACTCGACATGACCATTCCAGATGATCCCGAACACTCAGAGGCGGCCGCAATTGAAATCGCAAAAAGGATGGGCTTCACAGATGCCTCCGTCATAAGCAAGACGATCCTACACCCCGTAGAAGGCACATATCTGGAACTCAAGGCGAGAGTCCCATTCAAGATCGAGAGAGATTCCTTGCAGCTGCCGCAAAAGCCCGATCTATTAAGTGAAGAGGAGATTACCGCCTTCATTGATGAACATCCCATGAGAGTCGTGGCGGGGACCGTTGGAAACGATGAGCATTCTGTAGGTATAAGGGAGATTCTCGACATCAAACACGGGGGAATCGAAAAGTTCGGCTTCAAATACACATACTTGGGAACGAGCATTCCTCCGGAGAAGTTTATAGATGCTGCTATCGAGACTGGAGCAGATGCGATTCTGGTTTCGACGATAATAACTCACAACGAAGTACATGTAGACAATATGACGAAGATTGCGCAACTAGCTGTTGAAAAAGGTGTAAGGGACAAGGTAATAATTATTTCAGGAGGAACACAAATAACGAATGACCTTGCAGTTTCCTGCGGAATGGACGCTGGCTTTGGCCGCGGAACGAAGGGCATTAACGTAGCATCTTTCCTTGTAAAGAAGAAACGCGACCTTCTCCGATAGAATCGAGTTAACATCGAAGGCGGCATTCGCCGCCTTCTTTGCGTTATACTTGAAAAGATGACTGAACAGATAGAGAATTCCATAAACAACACGATAGATGAGATCAGAGAACTGGCCGGCGGGGAACGACTCACGGTGGCTTTTTCGGGAGGCCTTGATTCAACTTTGGTTGCCTACTTGGCTTCGAAAGCCCTTGGACGTGATCGAGTCAAATTGATAAACGTTTGTTTCGGCCCTTACTCATACAGTAGAGGACTAGAAATTGTTGCATCCCTGGCAGAAAGGCTGGACCTAAGACTTGAGTTTACACCGGGCTATGAAGCTCAAGAGAACGTTTGGAAGCGTGGCCCTTCATGCAATAGATGTACCAGATTGGCCAAGCTGCCGGCTGTCAGATCTGGAGTTCTTGGCCTGGTTGCGACCGGGGCCAACCAGTCGGACACCTGGGGAAAGACTGGAATTGTGATCAAGGATGGTTTTTACGCGCCTTTGAGAAATTGGACCAAGGCTGAGATAGAAGAAGCGCTTTCTTATCTTGATATCGAGGTCCCGAAGATTGGCGAGGCACCCGTGAGGGAAGGCTGCAAGTTGAAACACCTGTTGAAAATTATGGCCAAACCTTCCTATCACGGATATTCGGTTGCGATTTCAAATGAGATTTTGCTCGATGAATTAGATGGTTTCTCACATACTCTGGCAAACGTAAAGATAATCGGTCCGCTCTCTAGGAACGTTGCACTGATAAATGTCAGTCCCCTTCCATCGGAAAGAAAGAGAGGCAGGATCGCGGCTTCTCTGGAGTCG
>NZ_JFHJ01000478.1:0-6555 GCF_003666285.1 Mesotoga sp. HF07.pep.5.2.highcov
GGAACCTCGTCCGAAGCATCCTTGATGGAATATGCAGCATTTATTGAACTATCGGAAATGCTTGGCTTTACTGACAGTCCGGACTACGAGACAGCGATACGAAATCTCTTTGAAGCCGGTGAGAAGCGCGGTATGATCGTGCAGAAGATGTATGATCTGGATAGTGAAAACCCCGAGGTTGCTGCAGCATACTACAATGCATTGCTGGAGGAACTTGAAAACACGTTCATGAACCAGGATCTTCTTCAGCAACAGTTAAGCAGCTATGGACAGAGCTTTGTAGATTACGTATTCAACACAATTGGAGAGATTGAATCCGGTCTAACCAGCGTTCTTGAAAAAGAGATTTCCGATGGACTTAGAGCAGACGTTCTATACATTCTCATAAGAAATAACTCCCTTTCCCTTGAGCTCGATTACAGTCCCGACTGGAGGAAGGAGAAGCTCAATCAAAGACTCGGTTACTTAGAAGCTTTGATACAAGTTGAGCCATCTGAAGCTGCTCAGACGGAGATAGAATCTATAATCTCCGAACTGGAGCAAATCGAAGCTGAGGCTGAGACTCCTGCAGCAACAGAATGAGCTTGGCTTTTTAAATAGGAGAGCCGGGGAAGTTGCCCCGGTTCTTTTTTTGATTGTGGCAGACTTTCATCTTTTCAGTTTTTGCGCCATGCGGATACTTCTATCCCGTCGTTTTCTCAGGCAATTTCCTCCGCATTACCATAAGAGTCTCCTCCGTGTTTTCCCGGCCTCACTTCAAAGAGTCTCGACATTCCTTTTGCCAAGAAGACAATGGTGAGAATGGCATTTGCAATACACGATATCAACACAAGATAGTGAACTGGAAGCCTGTCAACTGCGAAGCCAAAGACCGCTGAACCGAGAGGTGTTGCAATTTGCGCTAGAATCGAAATTACGGAAAAGACCCTAGATCTGTGGCTGGTAGGAAGTACTCGATGAAAAAGTGTTTGAAGAGGAGTATTCACAAATGCGTTGAACACACCCATTACAACTATCGGTATTCCCAGTGCGGCAAAGAACAACCAAGACGGTCCACCGAAAAGACTTGTGAAGTAAGGAAAGAAGAGAGCGGCTAGAAGGAAATTTAAGACTGTCTCTGTTACTAATCCCTCCGCAAACAGTTTGTCCTGTTTCTTATTCACGAGAATCGTACCAATTAGAATGTTTCCAAAAAGGACTCCCAATACCCAACCCGACTGGAGAAAACCGTATTGTTCGCTAGAGAAACCAACCAATGTGCGGGCGAAAAAAGGAAAAACAACGGTGAAAATCGGAGTTGACAAAAAATTGGAAACCATTGCAAACATCAGAACCATCATCAAGCCATCTATCTTCTTTAAATAGCCAATTCCTTCAACTATATCGACAAAAACGCTCTTTACCGAGACGCGCGTTTTTTTAGTAGTCTGCTGATAAACTATGAAGATTTCACTAATCGCAGAAAGAATAAACGATGTTCCATTTATAATGAAGACTATTTCAATTCCGAAAAGTCCATATAGAACTCCGCCGAGAGCAGGACCGACTATGTAGGAAACGGAGTTAACCGCGCCAAGAATAGAGTTTGCCTTCAGAAGTTTGTGCTCTTCAATGATATCTGGTAGCATTGCAGAAGTTGCCGGGTCGAATGAAATGTCGAAAGTCGATATAACTAGCTGGAAGACAAAGAGAAGCGCTAGATTCAAGACACCGACATCTGAGAGGTATGCCATAAGAATAATTGCTGCTCCTCTAGCAAAATCCATATATATCATAATATATTTCCGATTGAATCTATCACCCAAAACACCGGCGATTGGTCCAAAGAGGATTCTGGGCAGCATCGTTACTACAGAGAATGTGCCCATCATCACCCCGGAGCCAGTTAGATCCAAAATGTAGAGTGGTATCGCAAGCGCTTGAACGCCGCTTCCAATAAGTGACACTAGTCTTCCAAGAGTGAAAAGCCAGAAATTTCTTCCCAACCCTTTCATCGAACCACCTCAATTTCTGCAAATGCTGGTTTAATATTATCACGTTTAACGTCAAAACATCAAGATCTACCTTAAATTATTGATATTAGAAATTGAGTAGACACAACAAACTTTATTATTTCGTTCAAGAAAGTAGAATTGAATCCCGATTGGGGGAAAAGTCTTGTCAGATCTTCAACTTCACCGGAGGTTTTGATCTGCCGTGCTATCATCTAGTAATTATGAATTGGAAGTTCTATTACTTTTTAGAAGTTGCAGCAGGAGTGTTCATAGATTTTGGTTATCAGTTTATGAAGTAGGAGGAGGATTTTTATGTCTAGAGTAGTTACCTTCGGAGAAATAATGATGCGTCTCGCATCTCCTTTGGGAGAGAGATTTGAGCAGACCAAGAATTTCGAAGTTGTTTACGGGGGAGCGGAAGCCAATGTTGCTGTTGCGATTGCGAAGTACGGCGGAAAAAGTAGATTCGTATCCAAAGTATCTGCCGATCAGTTTGGAGACGCGGCAATTGGGAATATTGGTGTTCACGGGGTGGATACGAGTTATGTTTTGAAAGACATTGGCAGGCTAGGTAAATACTTCTATGAATATGGCTATTCTCAGAGACCGTCAAAGGTAATTTATGACCGTGACAACTCGGTCTTCGCTAATTCAAAGCCCGGAGATTTCGATTGGGAAGAGGTTTTCTCAGATGCCACCTGGTTCCACTTCACAGGCATTACTCCTGCGCTTAGCGACGGGTTGATTGAAACATGTGAAGTAGCTCTAAGAGAGGCCAAGAAGCGAGGAATAACTGTTTCTTGCGATCTAAATTACAGGTCGAGACTATGGAGCAAAGAAAAGGCGAGAAAGGTTATGACTTCTCTTATGAATAACATAGATGTCCTTTTTGCAAATGAGGAGGATAGTGAATCTGTCTTTGGAATAAAGGCTGAGGGCACTAATGTGAGTGATGGCAGGTTAAGTGTCGAGGGATACAGAGATGTGGCAACAAAGCTTAGGGACACTTTTGATCTGAAGGCAGTTGCAATTTCCCTAAGAGAAAGCATAAATGCCAATTTCAATAAATGGTCGGCTGCGCTGCTCACTGGAGGAGAATTTATTGTATCTACGAAATACGACATAAACATAATCGATCGTGTAGGCGGAGGAGATGCATTTGCTGCGGGATTGATTTTTGGACTGGACAATTCATGGGAACCATTGAAGTCACTTGAGTTCGGAGTCGCAGCCTCATGCCTAAAACACACAATAAAGGGAGACTTCAACATCGTATCTAGAGACGAGGTCGAAAAGCTACTTGGTGGAAACGCTTCAGGAAGAGTTGTGAGGTAGGAATTTGACATCCCGCCATTATCTGCAAAGTTGTGACGTATGCGGTTTCTAGTGCAGCAATTCAGTTGGTATCCCAAAATGCCCTAAGTGTGGCAGCACTCTGAATTACAGATACAATCAAATTGGCGGAATGAATCTGGATGATTTTCCGGACAAATATTGTTACGGCTTGTGAAAGTACCATAGACTACTACCAATCGATGATATTCGCCATTGTGTAACGCTGGGAGAGGGTGCAACTCCTTTAACTGCTGGCGTTAGACTTCAGGCTGAGTTGGGAAACACCGGGAGAATAATGCTGAAAGACGAAACTCAGAATCCTACCGGCACTTACAAAGATCGCCCTGCAGCTATGGGTGTCAGTAAGGCTAAGAAAATCGCTTCAGGAAAAGTAATCATCGCTTCTGATGGAAACGCTGGACCTGCAACAGCCGCTTATTGTGCGAAAGCTGGACTCCATTGTTTCGTACAGATGCCCGCCGATACGCCTGTTGAAAGAAATGTGCAAACGATCTTATATGGTGCTGAACTAATTCTTGTGGAAAAAAGCAATGTGAGTGATTGTATAGACATGATAATGGATCTATCTGAATCTTCTAGCTGGACTCACCTTACAACTGCCTCATCAGTCATTCCTTATCACTTTGAAGGTACGACCATAGCTTTCGAGATTGCTGGAGATCTTGGATGGAATACTCCCGATTGGGTTATGATGCCCGAGGGAGGGGCCGGACTATCAGCTGCTATTTGGAAGGGCTTTTTGGAGATGAGCGAAGCTGGTATGATAGCCAAACTCCCAAGACTCCTAGTTGTTCAGGCTGAGGGTTGTGCGCCTCTGGTAAAGGCCTTTAAGGAGCACGATACCAAGATCGAGAGATGGGAAAAGCCCAGTACTCTGGCGAAAGCAATTAGCGTGCCTTACCCGCTTGACGGTGAACTTGCTCTTCGAGCAATAAGGGATTCCGGTGGGTCGGCTATCTCCGTGTCAGACAGTGAGATGGTTAACGCTACCCGTGTCATGGCAAGACACGAGGGTATTTTTGCAGAACCAACTGGCGTGGCTTCTATAGCAGGTTTGGCGAAAGCCCTTGAAGAGGGAATCGAAAGTAAGGAAGAATCAGTTGTTGCGCTTGTTACGGGGACAGGACTAAAGGTCATCTTATCATTTACCAAGCTTCTTGAAATACATAGGACGATTGGAAAGAACATTTTGGATCTGAAGAGCATTTTAGAAGGATAAAGAATAGTGTGTTCTGCACCTCAAATACTGGAACCCACTGGTTGCATCCAGTAAGGCCCTTTCTCTTTAGTGATCAAAGTATAGAACGCGAAGAACAGAACGTTTCATGTATAGGGTAATCCTTATTTTATGTGTGATTATGTGGAGATTTCTCTTATTGACATTTAGAACGTCAAGAGTTCCTTGATCTTCGGCCTTGCATAAGTAGAGTTTTCTTCAAGGATCGACATATAGTCCATCCCTTTCACTCAGGGGATTTCGTTTTCCTTTTTCTGTTTTCAAGTACCTCAACTATTGCGGAGTCGATCTTTGACATGCCTTTTGAAAGAAGGACCTGGATATTTTCTATTGACCTGTCTAAAGTGTTGGAGATAAATCCCTGCTCTGAGTTGACTCCAAGATTGTCCATTGCCAGTAATGCACAGCTATATGCTTCCTGGCCTCCAAGGCCCGCCTTCAATGAACAGCTCTCTTTTGCACCATCGCACATGATGCCTGTCGTGCTCGATAGTATAGTCAGCATTGCCTGTTCGATTGTCTCCCTTGCTCCTCCAAGAAGATAGGTAATTCCTGCAGCGGCTCCCGTTCCGGCGGCTGTAACGCATCCACAGATCGGGGCAACTCTGCCGAGCTTGTTCTTTATGTAACCAGAGAAAAGGTGGCTCAAAGCTACTGCTTTTGCAATGTCTTTTCGGCTCTTTTGGAAGTACTCGCCGGTTAGAGCCACTGGAAGTGTGGCGACAATTCCCTGGTTACCGCTTCCGCTACTGCTCATCACAGGAAGGGGAACACCAGACATCCTGGCGGCCGAAGCCGCGAAACAATAGTTACGAATCTTGTATCCGAGGCTTACGTTTTCGTGGTAGCTGAAGGTCTCTTTTGAAGGCAACATTTTCTTAAGGCCAAATCTGGCAATCTCGAGATTCATTTCTATTCCCTCGAAGATCTTCTCGATTTCCAGTTCAGTGATTTCTCGAATTGACTCAAATATCTCTTCAGGAGTAAATTCTAATGCATCGGAGGGGACGAATCTCTCACTTGAACGGACCTTTTCTCCGTCTATCTCTAATGAAACTACATTCGTGTGACTGCCAGTTATCCTGCAAAGTACAGAATGATTATGATTAGACACCGTGGCTTCTATGAATACTCCAGATAGATCTTGATCACAGATCACACTGACCAGACCCTTGTCTATCATCTCTCTTGCAATACCGACCGATTCAACTCGGCAAGGCCTAAGTGCCTCGAGCTGGAGATCTGCATCCCCGCATATGGCGCCCAAAGCGGCAGCAAACTCATTTCCCTTTTCATTCGTACCTGGAATTCCCACGTACATTCCGTTCTTGTATACGTTGACGCTGGTAGTTACATGCACTTTTTCTGTTTTTCCCTCAAGTTTGCTTGCTGCAAGAGCAACACAAAATGCAATCGCTCCAGGTTCCGTACACCCAAGTGCAGGTCTAACTTCTTTTTCAAGGTATTGTTCAAGAAAGCGCATCTTTCACCTCCAATGTCCGATAACTTAGTTTAGCATTGGAAATGTTTTATGCAATTAATAGCAGGCCTCAAAGGTTATTGTTTTGAAGTAAGTATGAGCTCTTAACTCCCTCTTCCACTTGGAACTGAAAGTATACTCAACATTGTGGAGCTGGAAAATCATCTCTTGGAAGGCTTTCTTTTCTCGTTTTAAAGAGAAAGACGAACTTTCCAGAGTTCTTTATCTAGAATCGGTCATGTCTCATACTGAATTAAACTCTTCCAAGAGGGCTAAAGCAGTGTTCCTGATAGTCACTTCAATCTCCTTTGATGTTACATAAAAAATCTGGAAGGACAAATTTGACAATTATTGGATTGTGTTAGAATCCCTTTATTCGCTGAAATACTGACTGAGAAAGGCAATGACGGAAGATTGTTATCAGAAAAGACCATAAATCAGTCAGGTGAGGATAACTAGTCGGTACTGGAATCCTTAGTGTGAACAAT
>NZ_JFHJ01000380.1:0-2888 GCF_003666285.1 Mesotoga sp. HF07.pep.5.2.highcov
CCGAGCGTTCTCAGCTTCAAGCCTCTAAGGAGCTCTATGAAAGATTTCGGGTCTTTTTTTCCCATTACAGCAGATTACAGGGCCATCTTAAGAACGCCGTAAGGGCCTACAATGATGGGGTGGGTTCTTTTGAAAGCAGGCTGCTCCCAAAAGTCAGGGAGATAGAAGCTCTTGCCGAGGTAAACGAAAAACTGGAAGAGATCGAGGAGATCTTGGATGAGCCTAAATCGTCGGATCTTGTCGACCGCAACTGAATTGCTCATCCGTCAGCGCTTCATTGAGGAATATGCTTGAACACGCGAAGTTCTCGTGGTAACGGTGTTTTCTTGACGACCCGGTCCGGCCGCTTCTTGGCATAGTCTTAGTGAGCTCCTCCCGCATCTAATTGTGCTTTTTACTTAATAATCAAATGCAATACCATATGAGATCAAACGAAACATCCTTCGGTGGTTTCAAGATCTTTTATGCGATAAAATGCGAAAGGGAGCTTTGAGGTTTCCAAGATCATATGAAGAAGGAGAAATAGATGAATGAGATTCTCTGGTTCTTAATGCTGGTAGTGAACTTTGCTTTGATTACCATAGCATACAGATGGTGGGGAAAGACGGGCCTTTACGTATGGGTAGCCATTGCCGCGATAATAGCTAACGTGCAGGTTATCAAGACAGTCTCTCTCTTCTGGATGGCCGCCACGCTCGGAAATATCGTATATGCGACCTCTTTCCTCGCTACAGACATCCTATCGGAAAACCACGGAAAGAAAGAAGCCAGGAAGGCCGTCTACGTGGGATTCTTCTCTCTAATATCCGTTACTGTGATAATGCAAATTGCGCTCGCCTTCGAGCCCCACCCTTCAGACTTTTCGCAAGAACACCTTTCTGTGGTATTTGGTCTCCTTCCCCGCATCGCTCTTGCGAGCCTTGCCGCATACTGGTGTTCTCAGCTGCACGACGTGTGGGCATACGACTTCTGGAAGAAGAGGTTCCCCGAGAAACGGCACATCTGGATAAGGAACAATGCGAGTACAATGATCTCGCAATTGATAGACACGGCCGTCTTCACTGTCATTGCCTTTGCGGGAGTCTTTCCGGCAGGTGTCTGGTGGCAGATATTCTGGTCCACTTATATTCTGAAATGGGTCGTTGCCGTTCTAGACACACCGTTCATCTATCTCGCCAGAAAGATGAAAGACGACGGGAAGATCAGAGATCTTGTTCCTTAACCCTTATCATAGGCTGAAAATACTAAAGGCGTGAATTGTTGAAGCTTCTGTTTTTGGAAAACCGCCAATCTCCGGCTGGTATAATTGGGCCAAATATCCTCTGTTCAGTGGTTTGGTACTTCAGCTTTCACGTATGTTGCCATGTCAGGAGGTGAACAGTGAAAGAAAGAGAAGAGAAACTAGATAAATACGTGGAAAAGAGAGATTTCAGCAAGACATCGGAACCGGACGGGAGAGAGGCCACTGTTGAATGGTCAAAAGAGAGGCCGGTATTCGTCATTCAGAAGCACGCTGCTTCGAGGCTTCACTACGATTTCAGAATAGAAGTGGACGGAGTTCTCAAGTCATGGGCCGTTCCCAAAGGGCCCTCAACAGATCCATCGGAAAAGAGGCTGGCCGTTCCAACCGAAGACCATCCCCTTGAATACGGCGACTTCGAGGGAAATATCCCCGAAGGCGAGTATGGAGGCGGTACGGTCCTTCTATGGGACCGGGGAAGCTACAGAAATCTGAAGGAAGACCCTGAATCGAATCCTCTGTCGAAGCAGATAGAAGACGGGCATATCACGATTTGGCTCGAAGGCCATAAACTAAGAGGCGGGTACGCTCTCATAAGAACCGGTAAAGGCAGCAAAGCGAGATGGCTTCTCGTGAAGATGAATGATGAGGAGGCCGATGCGCGGAGAAATCCGACAGCCACCGAACCGGATTCGGTAAAGACCGGTAGAACTCTCGAAGAGATCCGTGATTCCGGAGAGTAATGCTGATTTGAAAGACCCTTGTTATCTGGAGATTGATCACACAGTATATGCCTGCCCTATCTTGAAGACCCGAAAAGTCTTGAAATCTCTCGAAGGCCTTTCAAATCGAAAAAAACCGGCTTTCTGGAGTTGCCTCAGTCATTTGAGCAGGGGTATTCGTCGATAATCTCTGGATTCTTAAGGCCCTCCCTAACTTTTACAAGGATCTCGGCTGTCAGTATCTTCAGTTTCAACAGATGAATGGAAACGGTAGAGGCAACCCCGATGAGGACAAGTGCATCGGCAGTATTGGATATCATAATCATCGTCAAGGCTAGAGTAGACCAAAGCAACAGAAAGGCAAGGTTCATCGCTCTCCTCCTTACGGCGTGAAAATAGAGATAGCTGAAGATAGATGCGACGAAGAGCCTGTGACAGATCGGCCATCTGTAAAGCTTTTCAGAGCTCCTCGATTAACAAAATGCCGTCAACAACAAAAAGTGAGTTGTTGGCAGCAAAGGAAGAGTTATTTTCGTTATCCAAAGAAATAGAAACAGCGCAGTGAGTTTGACTTTCTTCTTCGGATCTTTTTCCATGTTTTTCTCCTGCCTTGATTGTACCGAAGAGCGTACAACGTTGGGCAGGCTTTAAATTAGGTTCTCGGCAATCTGGCGGTTAAGTTTATGGAAGTACAATCGGCTTTGAATTAGAGAAAGCGGTGTAAAGAGAAAAAAAGAGTTCGATCGGAGAATCAAGACCGTTAGTCCTTCCTACTTTTAATGATTCTGACATGACATTATGCTGACTTCTTCTAAGGGAAGAAGAGCTGACAGCTCAACTACTGGATCTCCCCGCTTCAGAGTTTTAGTTAGGTTTAATAACTTCTATATTGTGATGAGGATTCTGATATCATTAAGATGAGGTGA
>NZ_JFHJ01000080.1:0-813 GCF_003666285.1 Mesotoga sp. HF07.pep.5.2.highcov
TATCTCCTCTCACTTTTCACTGGGATCACTTTCGAAGATTACTCTAGCACATATCTTGAACTAAAAGCTAATGATTCCTTTGAGGAAGTCTCGGCCTTTCTCAGAACCTTCTACTCGGCACAGGGTCTTGTCCAAGATGAGTACACAGTTGAGCAGATTGCAGATAGATTGGTCTTCATGTATGCGCCTTCGGAAATAATGGAAAAGGCTATTCTTGAACTGGAACAGCACGAAAGGCAGATATACAGGGTAACAAAAGAATCCATTCTTGAAATCGCTCCCGAAATCTATTCTTCAGGTCTGGGCGAGTTACTCCAGACGATTCTCGTGGAGAATGAAACGGCAGACTTCATTCAGTCGGCAGGATTGCTGGTAGTCAGTGCTTACCCGGAGAGACTCGCCGAGATAGAAACCATTATCGAAGAGAGAATACCTAGAATCAAAGAAATGGTTGAAAATAGAATGTCTAGTCAGGAGAACAGGTTATCCCTGCAGATCGAAGCTATTCCCGGTTGGGATATTGAGAAATTCAGGACATATCTCAACGACTTTCTTGGAACTGAGCTTTTTTCAGAGATTACTCTGACCACATCGGGAAGCGGCTACATAGTCATTGCAGCGGAGTCTGTTCTGGAAGCAATTTCCGCTGAAGCTGAAAAACTTAGAGGATTTGAAGAACCTTCTTACAGACTGGAAACTTCCATTCCGTCACTTGCTCAGTTCGAGCTTCTTTTGCAGAGGCTTGGAATAGCCGTAACAATAGTTCCTGTCGACAACCAGTTCATGATTGTAGGTTCAAAAGTCAATGTCGAA
>NZ_JFHJ01000431.1:0-3126 GCF_003666285.1 Mesotoga sp. HF07.pep.5.2.highcov
CTCGATTGAAGATCTCTTTGGCTCGCTCAGCTCAAAGATTCTCTTTGGCGTCTCCGATTTGAATGACGTATCCAAGAACCAGTTATCCTGGTATCTCTTCCGGATGCCCGACGGAGTTCTATACACTCTCAACTGCCTAACTCCCAGAAGCGGTGCTCCAAATCTTTCGAAGCAGGCACTGGCGATTATGAGAATCGCTATGGGGGACCCGGAGGTGGGAGAAGCGCTCAAATACAAGTTTGAAGAAATGATTGCAGAGTCTACCGGATTAATTGACTATTCGCTTGAAGTGGAAGATTTATTGGGAATAGTCATTCGGCTGAACAGGACCATTATGAAGGCCGGGTATCCCGAAAGCAAACTGGGCGAACCGAAAGCTCTATTGAAAGAGCTTAACCGAAGTTCAATAAGGCATTATTTTCATCAAATTGCGGGGAGGCTGGAAAATGAAAGTATTCATTATTGAGAAGGGTTTTGAAGAACATGAGTTAAGAGTACTTAAGGAGATCGTTGGAAGTCTTGTCTCATCAAAAGAAGACCTAAGAGAAAAAGTAGAAATTGTGCAGTGCCCGGAGTTTTGTGAAGAACAGGGAATAGTGATCAAGGTCATTGGAGAGCTGAACCCTGAACGGTCTTCAGGCCAGTTATTCATAATGTTCAAAGGAGGTCTTGAAAGTAACATAGTAAAATTCGCGCAAAGAATGGGTGCTGTCGGAATCTTCCCTATCGATCGGTTCTATGGAGAGAGAATGGAGTATGGTGAGATTTCACGGTTTGAGAATGTCTTGAAAAACGTTTTGAGAGATAAGCTATCAACCGTTTTCCTGAATGGGACTTTAAGAAAAGGATCGACTGGAAAGTGAAGCTCGACGACAAAGCTTTCCAAAATGATAAAGATTCTGAAGAAGCCGCCTATATTTCGCTCTTTGGAGACGATATTACCCACAGGAATGTCAAGAAGACTAACGAAATAATAACGTCTGTAATGCCCTATGTTAAAGAACTAAAGAAGTTTCGAGATAAGGCAAACAAGACTCTTGAAGCGCTTGAAAAGAAAGAGATCTCTAACGATCAGAATCTCACAGGAGCTCAACTTGCTATAGGAAGACTGAATGATCTGACATCCGAAATGAAGTTCAGAAAGCCGGTTTGTATTCTGCTCACAGGTCCTACTGGTTGCGGAAAAACTCTTCTGGCGAAGTACATAGCAAACAGCCTATTTGGCTCCCTGAAAACCTTTTCGAGAATCTCGCTGGTCAATATGGGAGACAACCTGCTTGAAAGTGAGCTATTCGGAAGTTTTCCGGGGTCGTGGACCGGGAGTTCTTATAAGGTTGGTAAAATGGTGTCAATGGCGGGAGGAGCAGTATTCCTCGATGAGATCGGGGAAATCTCTCCTGCTATCCAGGCAAAGCTTTTGACCTATCTGGACGATATGAAGGTCCTTATAGAAGGCTTTTCAGATCCTTCGGGTGTGAAAGTACCCGTATTGATTATCGCCGCCACGAATCGAGATGTTAGAAAGGAAATGAGCCTCGGCAATTTCAGATCTGACTTCTTTCAGCGTTTTGCCTACGAGATTCACATGCCTTCACTTTCTGAGAGAAAGTCAGATTTCAGATATATTCTTAGTCATCTTCTCCAGGTGAAAAAGAAGCTTCTGAATCTCAGTATAGATGAGATAAGCATCGCTGCAATAGAGAAACTGGAGGGTTACGAATACCCCGGCAACTATCGAGAACTAGAGAGAGTTGTTACCGCGGCCATGATGAGCGCAAAGATGGATGGACGAGAGATCGTTCTGTCTAGAGATGTTCAGTTTTAGTTCTATGGGAGGTAGATATGAGAGTTAAGCTCACACTTAGCGGCCTGAAGAACAAGGCCGTTCCCCGCGATCACTTTCACCAGCTTTCGGGTCTGATCTACGCGATGATACAAAAGGCAAATCCCGATTATTCGAAATGGTTGCACGATGAGGGCTTTCTTGACGGAAGCAAGAGCTTCAAGTTCTTCTGTTTCTCCAAGCTAATTCCGGAAAAGAATGCTTATATCAAAGCCGGAGACAATGGCGAGATGATTGTCTTCACCAAAGATATCGCTGCTCTGTATATATCCTCGCCGGTGAGAGAGATCATGCAGCATCTAGTGGATTTCTTGCTGCTAAACAGGGAAATTAGAATCCTCAATCATAATCTTGTGATTCAAAACGCCTTTGCATCGACGGAGAGTTTTGAAAGCGGAGAGGAGCTCTTCAAATGTATTACGCCTATCGTTCTTTCGACGAGAAACGACGAACATAAGACGCCTTTCTACTTGAGGGCTTATCAGGACCCTGCCCAGTTTGGCGAATTCCTTACTAAGAATGCCAGAGAGAAATTCAGAGTTTTCTCCGGGAGAGAGAGCAGTGTCAGTATTGTTGTCGATGGCGAATATGTAGAAAAAGTCGGGAGGAAGAGCAACATAAGAATCAATATTGTTGACGACATAGAAGTCTTCGGATCGGTCGTCCCAGTAAAGATTTCCGGTACCGGAGAGGAGATTGCGTTTCTGTACGACACCGGACTTGGAGAAAAGAATTCCCTTGGAATGGGAATGATAGAGATTGCCGGGAAGCGGTTTTGAGTATAAAAGGGTTTTCTTTACCAAGGTGGTTTTCGATGCGCGTATTTGAAGTGAAGGCCGCTTCGATAGAGTAGGTTATTGGCACGGTTTTACCAGAACACGCCTATAACCATCATGAACTGATATTCTAAAGGCATTGTAGTGGCAACTTTCAGACTATTATTTTTATTTTTCGCTATATTGGTTGCCTTCAAAACTTAGACTGACAAACGGATAAGCGCTTGATAATTCACCGTTCTCTGCGGACAGAGAGATCAAAACAAGATCCCGAAACAAGTTCGGGATGGCAGTGTTAGGGACTTGCCAAACGCGCTGCCCGGATAACTTCATAGGTGCATAGAAAACCCGAATTGTTAAGCCGGTTCTCTTCACGAGACCCCATACCCTTTAATCGATACCCCGCGCTCCGCGTCATGAACTTGTTTCAGCATCTCTATCCTAAGAACCGCTGTACGCTTAAGAGCAAAAACCCGCTGAGCGCTGATGAAAACCGCGTTGCCCGTC
>NZ_JFHJ01000216.1:0-1910 GCF_003666285.1 Mesotoga sp. HF07.pep.5.2.highcov
CTCATACCTCGAAGTGGCTTTGGAGGAATCGGTAAGATAAGCATGTTTTGAGAAAAGTGGAAAGAGAAGGAATATAATCGGCCTCGGAAAGAAGATGATTCCAAAAAGTGCTTATCTGAGGGAAAAGAGAAGGGAGGTGTCAAAACAAAGTCATGGATTTTTCAGGGGAATCCGGCAATGTTCAGAATCGATGGCTACCTGAAAGATTCCTTTGCTGATGACAAAATTGTGACTTGGCTTGCAAAACAGTTTTCTGCTGAAATGGCTATTGGAGATACGGTCTTTCTATGGCGCGCAAAAGGTATAAGCTGCATACCCGGTATCATTGCGAAGGGAAAGGTGGTTTCACTTCCTGAAAATCAGAAAAAATTCGTTGAAGATTACTGGATTCGTAGAAAGGACTTCAAAGAAGGGTTGAGAGCAAGAAATGAACTTGGTGGTGTTGGGCTCTCGCGGGGAAGGGATGCTGACCAAAAAGCTTCTACTGAAAGCGACGGGTTTAGAGGAACTTACGATACTTCACTTCTTTCAGTAGACAAACTTTCCCGTAACTGAAGTTCTGGCTAAAATCATTGAAAGACTGTGGAAAGAAGTGATCAAGTGACTATGAGCGCTGTATTAACTACTACTTTGAATCCAGGAGCGTAAATCAAGGAACGGTGGTTTTTCAGGAATCTCTTTGAACTGCTTTGTTAAATCCTCTGGATAACTGAACCAGCAATTTCAGAGCTTTTCTAGAGGCAATCGAAGGAGGTGTTCTCGTGAGAGAATCTAGAATTATTGACCAATTTGGTGTTGAATCTGAGTATGGGATAAGGTCTTTCAATATCTACGAAGGTGATATTTTCGATAAAGGGACCGAATTATCACTTCAAGAGAAACCTTTACTCGTTCTCTCGACTCATTCCTCGAAGCACTCTGCCCCTGCAGGTGCTGTTCTGGAGAAGTTGCAAGAGCAACTTGGAAGATCTTTGAACTTGGATAAGAGTCCACTTTTGTCTTGGAGGGGTATATCCGTCTTCTTTGAAGAAACTGAGGATTTCGATTTCAAAGGGGTTTTGACACTCCGTATTCCTAGAACAAATATTGAAGCACTTTCATCGAGCGTCTCTTTGTTTGAAGAGGTCTTGGACGTATTTACATCTTCACTCACAGCTCTAGAAAGCCTTGGATTTTCTTTTGACAATGTCTTCTTTCCAATCATAGCGGGGCAACGGATTTCGGAGATTTTGCCATCAAACGCTTCTTCTTATAAGAAGGCACTTGAGATAATGATTGAAAAAAGCAAGATTTGGCTCGAAACATCGAAACACTGTGCATCTCTAAACCTTTTCGTATATGAGAGTGAAAAACTTGAGCTGGTGAAAAATGCGCTGTACACAATTCGCGAAAGACACAGTATTCGAGGCGACATAGTGGGAGATATTCTATCCAGTTTGATTAATCAGGTAACCGATCAAATATGTTCCCTCCAAAATCTGCGGGTTAGTGCTTCTCTGAAGAGGACGCTAAATGATCTGAAGCAACTTCTAGGCTACGAACCAGTCAGCATTCAGTCAATTAACTCTAACTCTAGAATAGTAATTGAGTATATGGCGAAGGATCTCATTAATGCCTTTGAGATTGAAACACCGGATGATAGGCTCTATACATTGATTGATTCTCTCAGGAGCAAATTATCTCCTTGGGTGATCTCTTATATGCACGCAATAAGACTTATAGGAAACTCATGCTCCCATTCTTCAAATTTGAAAAGGGGATATGTTCCTGAAAACATGGAGAAGAGCGATCTACTGGCAGTATTGGGTGCTCTGACGAATTTGCTCTCTTTGTGGATAAACATAAGAGAACAAAATTTGCGTAACTAGTTTCAGTAGGGCGGAGAATTCGAGAAAAGTCTGTGACTTCGG
>NZ_JFHJ01000091.1:0-801 GCF_003666285.1 Mesotoga sp. HF07.pep.5.2.highcov
GCTTCCTGCCGAAGGCAGCATTGTTTCTTATGTCCCTTCTTCCTTCGTTGGCAGGCCGTTCTTTTCCAAGAAAGTTGAGAAATGTTATGGCAGTTTCAAGTCATCGTAATGGTATAATCTCATCAAGACATACAATTCATCCAACTTTCTTTTGAATCAACAAAGGCAAACGTTTTCCAAAATCACACATCTTTCAAGGAGGTTTCTTTGCAATGAGAAGATTTCTTATTTTGTTTACTGTCATCTGCGCTGCCTTTTCGGTAACCCTTCTTGCCGCTGATTCTTTCACAGTTTACACGACTCTCGAGGAGCTTGCTGCAAAGCAGCTGTTTGACAAGTACGAGGAAGTAACCGGCATAAGGGTTGACTGGGTAAGACTTTCCGGTGGAGAGGCCGAAGCGAGAATGGAAGCGGAAAAGCTGAATCCACAAGCTTCCATATGGGTTGGAGGAGTGGGACTGAATCATATAAGCGCAAAGCTCAAAGGTCTCACCACGCCTTATTTCTCCAGAGCCGCTGCAAACACGCCGGACCAGTACAAGGACCCTGAGGGCTACTGGATAGGACTTTATCTTGGGCCTCTGGCATTTGCGACTCACAATGGCCGAGCAGCCGAACTCGGTCTAGAACCCCCGAAAGGCTGGTTCGATATAATCGATTCCAAGTACAAGGGTTTGATAAGGGTTGCAAATCCAAATACGTCAGGAACGGCTTACAACCTCATAACCTGCATGATTTCCCTCTTCGGTCGTAATGAAGACCTCGCATTCCACTATCTGAAGAAGCTGGACGAGAACATCG
>NZ_JFHJ01000711.1:0-4674 GCF_003666285.1 Mesotoga sp. HF07.pep.5.2.highcov
CTTGATGCTGCGGAGGTCGTTCCCACTTTTGGCGTTTCGAAAGACCTGTTTGTAACCATGATAGCCGGGGGCCAGGAAGCCCTCGCAAATGCAGTCGAACAAGCCGAGGACAGCATCGAGTTAGGCGAAGAAGAAGCAAAAAAGGTAGATATAACTGAAAAGGACGCGGTAGTGGGGATCTCGGCTTCGGGACGGACACCTTATGTGGAAGGAATACTGAAGTACGCGAGAAAGCAGGGAGCCAGAACCATCTTGATATGCAACGTCGGGACTCCCCGACTCACCGAGCTTGCCGATGTTACGATAGCCGTCAGGACCGGCCCCGAAGTGATTACCGGCAGCACAAGGTTGAAGGCAGGAACGGCTCAGAAGATGGTCTTGAACATGATCAGCACTGTCACGATGGTCAAGGTCGGCAGAGTCTTCGGAAACTACATGATAGGGGTGAAGATCCTCAATCGCAAACTGGTGGATAGGGCAACCAGAATAGTCTCGGAGATCAGCGATCTCTCTTACGAAGAATCGGAGAAGATACTGGAAGCCTCAGGCAGAGAGGTACCTCTTGCGATTCTCATGGCCCTTACCGGTCTCGGAAAGGAAAAGTGTGAGGAATCTCTCAAACGCAACAGGGGTCATGTGCGTTCGGCTCTCAAAGAACTTGGAGGGGTGAGTTGATAGAAGCGGGAGCTCCGGTCTACTACCGGATATATAAAGAACTTAAACGACGGATAGGAAAGGGAGTCTATTCGAAGAGACTTCCGACCGAAAAGGAGCTCTGCAATGAATTCAACGTGAGCAGGCTGACGCTTCGAAGGGCTTTGGACGAGCTTAAAAGAGAGTCGGTTATCGAGTCTGCCAAAGGCCGGGGAACATTTATTGTCGACGAGAAGCGAGAGGAGAGCATAAGCTCTCTTACAGGGTTCACCGAGGAGGCCGCCCGAGACAAGCAGAGGGCAAGATCCGTTGTCCTGAGCGATGGGTTGATGGTTCCGCCGGAAGAGATCGCAAAGCTCTTCGGAATTCCCGATGGCGCGATGGTTGTGTTGCTGGAAAGGGTAAGATATCTCAACGACGAGCCCTACGGAATTGAAAGGGCTTACCTGAACCCGCTCGCAGATATCAGGATTCTCAACATCGTGAACAGAGATATGAGCGAGGCATCGCTTTATAATATCCTGAAGAACGAGCTTTCACTGGTTCTCGATCACGCGTTGGAGAACATCGAGGTCTGCAGACTGACGAAAGAAGAGGCGAAGCACCTCAAGGTCAACGAGAACAGCTATGGAATAAGACGCGAGAGACAGACATTTACCGACAAGAACATCTGTGTTGAAGTGGTGAGATCCGTATACAGAGGCGACCGTTACAGACTTAAAGTTGTGAGGAGAGTAGAATGAGCAGAAAGATAATAGCGATGGATGGAGGCGGGACGAATCTTAGAGTCACTTGCATATCCAGCGAGGCCAGGTTCAGGAGGAACTATGGCACCGGAGTCAATATTACGGCTGTCAGTAGCGCGAATTTAGTATCGATCTTCTCGTTGGTTCGAGACGACGTTGGAATTCCCGATTACATAGTCGCGGCCTTCTCCGGCGCTGGAGACAAGACTCGCGAAGAAAAGCTGAGACAGGCGCTGGATTCTGTTTTCGGCAATATTGAGATTGAAGTTATCATGGATATAGAAGGTCTGTACAGAGCCGCCGTCGGAGAGGCTAGAGGTGTCGTGGTCGTTTCGGGTACGGGATCGACAGTCTACGGCCATGACCGGGAAGGAAAGGCCGTCAAGTCCGGCGGCTGGGGCCATATATTCGACGACGAGGGAAGCGCCTACTGGATTTCTAAGGAATTGATCACTGCCTCTCTGAAGTATAGGGACGGCCTGATTCCTCACGACCCCATCTTCGACAAATTGGTCGAGTTCTTCGAAATGAGTACTATTGAAGAGCTCGTAAACCTCACCCTCATGCCCGACATGAAGACAGAGATAGCGTCCTTCAGCAGAGTGGCGCTTGAAAACCCCATCGGGCTTGCAAGAAGAATCGCTGACGAAGGAATAGAGATACTCGCAAAGAGAACACTCAATGTCCTGGAAAAAACAGGCGAGGTAGAAACCATCCATACATTTGGGGGTTCCTTTGCCTCGGCCTACTATAACAACAAGTATTCAGAGATGATAAACAATCACAGGACAACGCTCTTCACGGGCAATGTCGATGAGATCCTTGCCGAGCAGGCATTCGAGAAGCTCAATAGATCCTGAACTCTCTTACTAGATTCTCGAACTCTCTCTGCTCGTCTTTCCACAACCCGGAAAGTTCGGCGGCCGTGGCTCCTTCCAGGAGCCTTTCTCTATACTGCTCGTCGCCCATAATCAGGTCGAAATGGTACCTGCCGTCCCACTTCTTGTTCAGTGGGATGCTGGTTCCGTGATAATGAACATCCCAGTCGAATTCTTCCGGCCAAAGCTTCATGAGAGTGGCGATAATATCTAGGGCAAGTTCCAGGGGTTTGATTGCGTTTCTATCAGTAACGTAGAACTCGAGGCCGTTACAGGGCTGGTCTTGAAGCTTGAATGCTCCCGGAATGAAACTCCTCTCTCTGAAGGCAACACCGGGATGATCGTGCTCTTTAAGTTCCTTATAGAGCGGTGCCGAGTCGATCCATGGCGCTCCTATGTATTTGAAGGGATGAACTGTACCGCGCCCCATAGACAGGTTCGTGCCCTCGAAGAGGCAGAAGCCCGAGTAGAGTATTGCGTGCTCGAGCGAGGGAATATTCGGGGAAGGTGTGCTCCAGAGATGACCGGTCTCATCATAGTACATATACTTCTCGTAATTCTCCATCGGAACTACTGTAAGATCGGCGCCAATATCGAAGACCTTGTTGAAGTACTTTGCCACCTCTCCGACGGTCATGCCATATCTCAGAGCCAGGCCGTACCCGCCGACAATGCTGTCAAGCCTCTTCTTTATTGTGGGACCCACGATCTTGCATGAAAGCGGATCTGGTCTATCGAGGACGACTACCTCTATCCCCCTTTTAGCGCACTCCTCCATTGAATAGACGAGGGAGTAGAGATAAGTATAGAATCTAAGACCTACGTCCTGAATATCGTAAACGAAGACATCGATTCCGGAAAGCATCTCCTCCGTCGGTCTTATCACATCTCCGAAGAGCGAGTAAATCGGTATACCGTACTTTGGATCCACCGCGTTATCGACGCTCACTCCATCGGCTGCGGCTCCCGAGATACCGTGCTCGGGTCCGAAAAGTTTCACGATTTTGAATCCCCCGTTCAGCATGAGATCGACGTTGATTTTCAGATCTCCGTTTACGCCGCTCGAATTCGTCAGCAACCCGATCCGTTTCTTCTTCAGTATGTCGCTCTCCAAGAGACAGTCTATACCAAGCTTAACTTTCATACCCAGCACCTCACTTTATTGCTCCTTGTGTCATGCCCGTTATGAACTGCCTGGAGAACAACAGGAAGAGTATTATCGTTGGAGCGACGGCCAGCGTAAGTCCCGAGAACAAAAGATGCCACTGGTTCACATACTCCCCGAAGAAGATCGAAACTGCCAGAGTGATTGTCGCCTTCGATCTATCCGTGATGAAGATGAGCGGGAAGAAGAAGTCGTTCCATACGTTGACGAAGCTGACGATCGAGACTATCGACAGGGCAGGCTTGACCAGAGGAAGAATTATTCTCCAGTAAATTTGCATCGGAGAGGCACCGTCGATTCTTGCAGCTTCTGAAAGCTCGTTAGGGACTCCGTCAATAAAATTCTTCAGAAGGAAGACGGAGAACGGGATGTTGATTGAAGTGTAGATTATTATCAGTCCCAGTAGCGAGTTCGTCAGATCGAAGTTTCGCATCAGTATGAATATCGGGATAATCGCGAGTCTCGCCGGAAAAGCCAGACCCAGCATAGAGTAAATAAAGAGGAATCTTCTTCCTTTGAAAGTGTACTTCGAAATCGCGTAGGCGAACATCGAAGAGACAATTACAATACCGATGACGGATACCCCGGCAACGATCAAACTGTTCTTGTAACCCGTTCCTATTCCGGCCTGTTGCCATGCCTTCGAATAGTTTTCGAAGAGGACTTTCGACGGGAATGAAAATGGTTGCAAATAGATCTCTCTCATTGATTTGAGAGAGTTCATTATCATAATGAAAAACGGAACCAGAATGATCAAACAGTAAACTACCAAAAGGAAGTAGACTACGATTTTACCGAAAAGGCTAAGCTTCAGCATGACTCATGAACTCCTTTGTCTCTTCTCGACTATGAAGACATACAATATAGAGACGGGCATGACTATGGCAAAAATGAAGACCGTTACCGAAGCCCCCAGCCCCATATCAACGGCTCCGCTACCAAGTCCACCGAAGGCCGTTCTGTAGAAAAGCGTTCCGAGAACGTCTGTAGATCTGTAGGGACCGGCTTGAACGCCTTCCAGAGCATATACCATGTCGAATATATTGAAACTCCAGATGAAGAGGAGAATTGCTAGCGTCCTGAATGTGGAGAATGCCAGCGGGAATATGATTCTCCAGGTTATCCTCCAGTTGTTCGCTCCGTCGATATAGGCGGCTTCTATCAGTTCGGGTGAAATATCCAGAATCGCCGCCAGAATTACAAGCACATAGAATCCGAGATTTCGCCACAC
>NZ_JFHJ01000320.1:0-1245 GCF_003666285.1 Mesotoga sp. HF07.pep.5.2.highcov
CAGTGGAAGGAAGTCGGCCCGGGCGTCAAGTCAATGTCGATGGGAACATATACCCTCCTCGGAGGCAACATGCACCAGGGCCAGCCCATAACAGTCAACGACTATCTCTACGCCTTCGCATTCATTGATGAATGGATATCGAGAGACGGGGAGAATGACAAGTACTACGAAGCTTCGTACGAGAATTACATGAGAAGCGGACAAGACACGATAAAGGGATATATTGTAAACGATGACGGGACAATCACTACCTACTTCGATTACAACTTCCCTGCAAGCGTCGACAGAACCGCACAGTGGGGAGCACCTTTCCTTGGAGTCCACAGACAGCCATTTGTAATAGTCTCCTGGGAAATATACGAGGCCCTCGCGGAAATCGTTGCCAACGGCAGCCAATCTGGAACGGTCTATGCCTTCAGGAACGATCCCGCTGTCACTCAGATCGATGTCCTTGTACCGAACCACGTGAAAGACATAAAAGCGAAACTCGTCGAGCTAATAGAAAAGGGACATGTTCCTAACTCTCTTAAGGGCCTGATAACTGTCGAAGAGGCTCAGTCAAGATACCAGGCCGCAATCGACTTCATAGACAAGTATGGACATGCGTATATAAGCAATGGACCATACTACCTTTCAAAATACGACCCAACTGCGAACTATGCGGAATGCAGGGCCTTTAGAGATCCTTCCTATCCATATGAACCGTACTACTGGAAGGAAATGTTGAAAACCGTAAGGCTTTCAGTCGACTCTATAGACGTACCGGCCATAATCATGAAGGGAATGGATACGACTGTCAAGGTAGTAGTCGCAGAGGTTGCCTATCCATCTGAAGAGGTATCCAAGGCATCCAGGGGAAGCATTGTCGTGACACTTATAACTCCGGAGAAAGAGATGACTTTCGACGCCGTCTTGATCGAACCGGGACTTTTCGAAGCTGTAATAAACGCTGAAGCTATCGAAGATCTCGAACCTGGCTCATACAACGTTCTGGCAATCGCTTCACTCGAAGGTGCGGTGCCGGCATCGTCCGTCACTTCCACCATAGTTTACTGATGTCTGCAGAGCGGTACCCGAAAGGGTGCCGCTTTCATTATTGAGGTGGAATATGTTCTGGAAATACATGTTGAAACGTGTCTTCTACGGCATCTTTATCTACATCATACTGATTTTCGTCTTTTCTGCGCTTTTCAACACCGTCATGGAACAGACCTTGCGAGGACAGATCGATGAGGAAATTAGAGG
>NZ_JFHJ01000237.1:0-10068 GCF_003666285.1 Mesotoga sp. HF07.pep.5.2.highcov
TATCCTTATGGCGGCAGCCGCAATTTCCTTCGTTGTTTCTCTATTCGAGAATGAAGGTTTCTTCGAACCTGTTTTGATAATGCTTATAGTAGTCTTGAATGCGGTAATCGGTGTAATACAGGAAAGCAAAGCCGAGAAGGCTCTCGATGCTTTGAAGAAGCTTTCTTCACCTAATGCGAAGGTAATACGTGATGGGGAGCAAAGGATCGTTCAAGCTTCGAACGTGGTCCCAGGTGATATTGTGCTTGTAGAAGCCGGTGACTTCGTTCCAGCCGATGCTAGAATCTTGAGTTCGGCAAGTCTCAAAGTTGATGAGTCAGCCCTAACCGGAGAATCGGTTTCGTCGGAGAAGAAAACCGAGGCTAAGGTTAAAGAAGATGCTACTTTGGGAGACCGGTTCAACATGATTTTCTCCGGTTGTAGCGTTACTTATGGAAGGGCAAAGGCTGTTGTCGTAGAGACTGGAATGCAAACTGAAATGGGGAAAATTGCGAGCATGCTTTCAGCGGAAGAAGAGACGGAAACTCCTCTTCAGAAGAAACTGACTGTTCTTGGAAAGTATCTTGCAATTGCGGCTATAGTTACCTGCGCGATAATCTTTCTGGTTGGTTTGATTGATGGCATTCCGATAATGGAGATATTCATGATCTCCGTTTCTCTAGCCGTTTCGGCAATACCTGAAGGCCTTCCTGCTATCGTGACGGTTGTTCTTGCCATAGGAGTGCAGCGGATGGTTAAAAGAAATGCGATAATTCGCAAGCTGCCAGCCGTTGAGACCCTGGGAAGTGCAACCGTAATCTGCTCAGACAAGACAGGAACACTGACTCAGAACAAAATGACACTGGTTAAGGCCTTTTCCGATTGTAATTCAGCTCTGGAAGAGATCTCTTCCGAGAACTCGCCAGAAATAAGAAGTCTTTTACTGTATGCGACACTCTGTTCAGACGGAAGAATCATTTATGAAAGTGGAGAAGAAAAACAAATAGGAGACCCAACTGAGACAGCGATAGTATTTGCCGCTAAAAGGAATGGAATCGAGAAAGAGAAAATGGAGGAGAAATATCCAAGATTAGCCGAGATTCCATTCGATTCAGAGCGAAAAATGATGACAACAATCAACAGAATCGAAAACAAGAATGTAGTAATTACAAAGGGTGCAATTGATTCAGTTGCCCTTAGATGTGTTGCAGGAGACGTCGAAAAGGGAAGAAGAATTGCAGAAGAGATGGGTAGCGATGCCCTGCGAGTGCTTGCCATAGCCTATAAGCATATCGAGGAGATTCCAGAGTTCCTTGATCCCGCCGAGATCGAGAGCGGGCTAACATTCATGGGTCTCGTGGGTATGATTGATCCAGCACGGCCAGAAGCAAAGGAATCGGTGGCACTATGTAAACAGGCCGGGATAAAGCCGGTGATGATAACCGGTGATCACAAGCTAACCGCCGCAGCAATTGCCAGAGAAGTCGGGATTCTGTCACCTGAAGAAAAGGTTGTTGATGGAAGCGAACTTGCAAAAATGCCGGATAGTGAGCTCGAAGAACGAGTTCGGGATATCTCGGTTTATGCCAGAGTTTCTCCTTCAGACAAGTTGAGGATCGTTCGGGCATGGCAGAAACAAGGTGAAGTGGTGGCAATGACGGGAGATGGAGTTAATGACGCTCCTGCTCTCAAGGCAGCAGATATAGGATGTGCCATGGGAATAACTGGAACCGATGTGGCAAAGAGCGCGGCTGACATGACACTTACAGATGATAATTTCTCAACTATTGTAGAGGCCGTGAAGGAAGGTCGGGGGATCTATGCCAACATAAGAAAGGTGGTTGGTTTCCTTCTTGGAACTAATATAGGGGAGATTTTGACTGTATTTACGGCGATGATTATCTGGAGAGAAGCTCCTCTAATATCTGTTCAGTTGCTCTGGATAAATCTCGTCACCGACAGCTTACCTGCAATTGCATTAGGCATGGAACCCGTTGAAGAGGATGTTATGAAAAGCAAGCCTAAACGAAAGAATGAAGGGATATTTGCAAATGGACTTGGTTACAGAGTAATTCTGCAGGGAATCATGTTCGCTTTTCTAACTCTGATTGGGTTTTCGATTGGCTGGAAGAGTACCGGAGATATTGTTGTAGGCAGAACAATGGCCTTTGCTATACTTTCTTTGACCCAGATCTTCCATTCTTTTAACATGCGGTCAAATCACTCGCTGTTTAAAACCGGTTTCTTTTCCAATGTCTTCCATATTTTTGCCACAGTAGTGTCGCTGGCAATGGTTGCTTTTGTTCTATTCATAGATCCAGTAGCGAGAATATTCGGGCTAGCCAAGGTGAATGCTTCGATGTATTTGCTTGCTTTTCTGCTTTCTCTTGTACCTATACCGGTGATTGAGTTGGAAAAGCTCGCAGGCGTCATAAGACACAGAGATTGATAATTAAAGACCTGTAGTTCGCCGACAAAATACCGTGTGCAAACGGACTTGCCTGAAAAGCATACAGGACTTATCATGAAGTTCTCCACGTTTGTTCCTCGTTATACATCATAATATATGTAATGAGAGGATTATTTTCTGCTTCCTGCTAGGGTCCACAATCTCAATAACCCTTCCTCGCCAGAGATGACCTTACTTCTTCGAGAAAGTGGTTTACAATCGTCAATGTGTCGCGCTTAACTTCTCGCGGAGATCCATTGAAGACCAGCAGTCTCATCTGAAATCTTCTCTAACGTTCCCTCGGTGGAATCAAAAAAGGCAAGATTGAAGCCATTTCTTTAGCAGTGCGTTCGCGGATCTTCCCACGATCTCAAGATCGACTATGGCTGTATCGTCCTATTCTTAAGTCAGAACACTCGCAAAGAATACTTCCCGTACCTCTTCCTTGATGGATTTTGCCTGCCCCAACAGTGAAAAACGGAAGGACTATTGGGATCATCTTATCGATCGCCTCCTCCAATGTGGACGAAGTGAGACACAATATGAGTGGTGATGCAAATAGAAGGAGACTGGAATTAACTGCAGATTTCCTGATCTCATAGGAGTCATCTTTCACGATGCATTCTCCCGGTGATTCTACCCAACATCCAAAGCATCCCATGCACTGTTTTATATCAAGATCCCTGAGCAAGAAATACTCGACATCGTATCCTCTATCCCGAAGAGAAAAAACTAGTCTGTCAATGTACTCATCGAATTTTTCTTTACCTATCGTGCACCGTTCAGAATGCCGATTCTCATGACGAGGACCTCCGTTTATAGCTCTATTGTCGAATCACTTTCGGCCGACAGATAAAAGGCGTCTAAGATGCTCTGAACAACCAGGGCCTCTTCGGGAGAGGATATTCTCGATTCCTCTCCCAGGCAACTATCTATAAAGCTTTCTATCGACCTCTTGTAGCAGTCTTTGCTTTCTGCATATGGTATAGCCGTATTCGTCAACTCTCCATGCGATTCGGCAAATACTTCCGGTGGGAAGACCGTAGCGCCCGCTCTATCACCGAAAATTTGAAGATTCATGATTGAACGATCTTTCATGTTTAGCGCAAAGGAAGTCTTCAGGATCAGTGAAGCTCCGTTGTGAAACCTCACAAAGCCAAAGGCCGAATCTTCGACGGAATACTTCTCAGGATCCCAGCCGCCCATAAGTCCGACTCCATTCCTCTTGGCGATTTTACAATAAGCGCTTGCCGTAACGCTCTTCGGCTGTGGGAATTTCATCATATGGAGCGCCAGATCCAGCATATGAACTCCTATATCGACCAGTGGACCGCCGCCCTGGATCTCTTTGTTGGTGAAGGAACCCCATCCAGGAATTCCGCGTCTCCTCAACGCTGTTGCTTCGCAAAAATATATCTCACCAAGATCTCCACTGTCGACAAACTTCTTTATGGCGATTGCTTCACTCCTGAAACGATAATGGAAGTTGAATGAAAGAATCTTTCCTGCTTCCTTTGAGGCGACCATCATTTCTTGAACTTCTCTTGCGTTGATGGCGGGAGGTTTTTCACAAAAGACATGAGATCCAGATCTCAGTGCGCTAACAGTAGCTGAAGAGTGAAATTTGTTTGGAGTGCAAACGAACACAGCATCGGGATTCAAAGAAGACAGCATCTCATCGTAATCACCGAAAGTATTATCTATTCCAAATCTGCTGGAAAGCATAACTGCCCTCTCTACAGCGGGATCTGCTATCCCGACCAGTTCTACCCTGTCATTCATCTGGGATAAAACCGGTAGATGCGTGACCTCTGCAATCTGGCCGGCCCCAATCAAGGCGACACGGAGTTTCCCGTACTTCATCTTTCAATGCTCCTGAGAAGATCACGAATAAAGGCGCATGACTCACCGTATCTTTTAGCAGGATTGTCTCCGATCACTCTGCATTCGAATGCAATGTCACCGGAGTAACCGATTTCAGACAGTGCCGAAAAGAGTGTCTTGAAGTCTAAGTGCGCCTGACCCGGCTGATAACGATTGCTGTCGGCGATGTGCACGTGTCCGATATACCTGCCGTTCTCTATTACCGCCTGCCTGATATCGGCCTCTTCGATATTCATATGAAAAGCGTCAGCCGTAAGTCTGACATTAGAAAATCCACCGACGTCTATCAGTTTTGCGGCAGATTGAAGGGTGTTTAGCATATGATCTTCATACCTGTTAAGTGGCTCCAGATAGATGAAGGTGTCCGTTTCTGCAGCCATTTTGTTCAAGCTTTCAAGGGATTCCAGGAGAACTGCTGTATCTTCTGAATCAGATCTCGGAGGGACCATGGGTGGAAGCCTCTTCGAAAACATTCCCCACGCGGCAGGTACGACAATTCCCTTTCCACCGACCTTAGATAATGCCTTCAAGATCTCTCCGATGTCCTCTACTGCCTGCTCCCTTTTCTCCCGGGAAAAGTCACCGATCCAACCACGGTATCCCCCACAGGCGCTTGTTACAGGGAATCCTGTTGACCGGACAGCTTCGCTCACTTCCGCGAACCTTTCCAGTAGATCTTTTCCGTCTATCTCGTAACCGTCGAATCCAAGGCTTCGAATGAATTGCAGTTTCTCTTTCATTTGAGAAGGGAAGAAATCTTTGTCCTGAGTTATCACTTTCATATACTCACCTCTCAAAAAGCTACTCCGAGCTTAATACTCAGTTCGGGATTAGTGTCCACATATTTACAGTACGCGCTCGGCGATTCTTCGAAGTTCACAACTGGATCCACGATATCGTCGCCAGATAGAGAACCATCCAGTATCAAATTCCAGCAGGTTTTTTCGATTCTCTTTCTATCCCATCTTGGAAAGTCTGGACTGGGTTCACTCGCGGCGCGAGAAAAAACAACTCTTCCGTAATTGTAGTGGGCTTCTCTTCCGAAGTTGATGCCGCCGGCAAACTCCCTTGCCCAGGCCACATATGAAACCGTTCCTCCGTAGGCAAGCCCCCTTAGAGCCGACTGAAGCGCGCCAGCAGATCCGCTGGTCTCAATGATGCAGTCGGCCCCGAGCTTGCCGGTAAGCTTTTTTATCTCAAGACCGATGTCGCACTCACCTGGGTCGAGGACGTAGTCCGCTCCGGAGTTCAGCGCAGCCTCACGCCTTATCGCGATAGGATCCACACCTATCACTGGCCTGGCTCCGATTTTCTTTCCGAGCTGTACCGCCATTAATCCGATGGCTCCAAGGCCAATCACTGCGATGTAATCTCCCGGCCTTACATTCCCGTCTCTGATTCCGGAAAAAGCAAACTGGGCGGGATCATAACACACAGCGCTCTTCCAGGAGACCCCGGTAGGGACCTTTAGTAGACGGTCGTTTCCTATAGCGTTTATAATGTGAGTTTCACGAATTCCTCCGTAAGAGCAGACCCTTTCACCGATGGAGTAGTCTTTTACGTCTTCCCCTTTCACTACTATCTTTCCTACCCACATGTTGCCCAGATTCCAGGAACCGAATTCTACACCCTTTTTTTCGCCAGCTGATCTCGGTAAAATCAGATGCCAATCTTGATCGTAGAATTCGTCTATCAGAGGACTTTCACTTCTGAAGTCTGCTACCTCTGAGCCATGCTTTGGAGAAGCAAACTCGACCTCGACCATCACCTCGTTGGCCGCTATCTTTCTATCCTGATACTCAACGATGGCCGCTTTTCGCGGTGCAGTTGCCACAAGCATCCTTGGCATCAACCCTGACCTCCTTGTTAAAGACTTTCTTTACACCGACCAATTATCACACATGAGGCAGGGAGACACTATTTATTCTTACTTTGTTTCACGAAAGTGCATGAATAACTGCGTTCGCACTGGGAAGAGTCTCAGCAGGTCTGGAAAGGTAATTGAGAAGGGTCTATTTTGAGCTGCCCATTGTCAATCCTCGAACCAAGTCATTTTGGACAAGGAGTCCAAAGACAATCATCGGAAGCACTGTGATTATCGCTGCCGCGCTCATAACACCCCATTCAATATTCCTTTCGCTTACGAACATATTGACCAGAACAGGAAGAGGTCTTGTATCCTGACCGGTGAGTACAAGTGCGAAAAGGAATTCATTCCACGCAATCAGAGCGCAGAGTATGGATGTGGCTGATAGTCCTGGCATTACAAGAGGAAGCACTACTCTCCTTAAAGACTGAAAACGGGTGCATCCATCAATCATAGCCGCTTCTTCAAGAGAAACAGGGATTTCCTGGAAGAAGCCACGCATCATCCAGATCGCGAAAGGGACGCTGAAAAAGGATAGAGCGAGAACGATCGGGAGGTATGTGTTGGATATTCCAAGATATCTGGCGATCATGAAGAAAGGCAGGACCATGACTATCGGAGGTGTCATTCTTGCTATAAGGACTACGAAAGCGATTGTATTGGCATGCTTCCAGTTGAACCTGGCAATAGCGTAGGCTGCGGGCACACCCAGGAACAGGGCGATTACCGTTGAAAGGAATGTGATCATGACGCTGTTGATCAATGATCTCACAAACTCAGAATTCCCGAAGAACTTCGCGTAGTTCTGAAGCGTAAGTCTTTCTGGGAACCACTTTGGTGGTATAGAGAACTGGTCGGCTTCAAACTTGAACGAGGAAAGAAGAATCCACGCAAGTGGCACCAGAGTCCAGATAAGAGCCAAAGCAATAACAGCGAAAACCAGTATTCTGGTGACAGGTCTTCTCCTAATCATAGTTCTTTCCACCACCTATAATTTTCATGTAGAGTATTGTGAAGACCACAGCTATTCCGAAAGTGAGCATGTTTATTGCCGAAGAAAAGCCGACGTTGTACGCTTGAAAGGCCGTCCTGTAACCGTAGAAGGCAAGCGTTTCCGTCGCTGTCCCGGGACCTCCGCCTGTCATAATGAACACAATGTCGAAGACACGCAAGGACGTAAGCGTCCTGATAACTACCGCGACGAGTATCGAGGGTCTTAGCAGCGGAAGGGTTATGTAGAAAAATCTCTGAATAGAGCTTGCACCGTCGACGAATGCGGCTTCATACGGTTCATATGGAACAGACTTCAGACCCGCAAGCAATACCAGGGTAACGAAGGGTATATATTCCCAGGCATCTGCAACTATCAGTACTGGCATGGCCGCTGAGGGATTAGAAAGCAGTGGTTTATCTACAAGTCCGCCAAACCCTATTTGTTTCATCAAATGGATAATTGGTCCATAATCGCTGTTCAACACGAATCTCCATACGTATCCTACGACTACAGGGGCGATCATGAAAGGTACAAGAAGAATCGACTGCACTATCTTCCAGCCTTTGAACTCAGTGTCAAGCGCGAGAGCGATACACAGCCCTATAATGAGTTCAACAAGGACAGCTCCCACTACGAAGTAGAACGTTCTTCCAACTGTGTCCAGCGTGAAGGAGTCTGTGAAAAGCCTTACGTAGTTCGTGAAACCGGCCGGCTTGATTCCCAGATCGGGTCTGAGCAGATTCCACCTAAGAAAGGACATGACAACAGTGTATGTAAGTGGGATCATGAAGATCACCACGATGAATACAAGTGCAGGAAGAATATATGCAAAACCCTTAGTTTTCTGTTTAGACTTCATCCGATCCCCCATCGCAAGAAATGCCGGGCCTTTCGACCCGGCTTTGAATAAGATCAATAGTACCCTCCATCTCTCATGAGCCTGTCTACTTCCTTTACTGCGTCATCTAGAGCCTTTTCGGCCGTCTTTGTTCCAGCCAGGAACTCAGAAACCGCTGGAGCGATAATTCCGCTCACTATACTTCCGCCTTCCGGTATCAATGGAACGATAGGAGTTGGAATACAATTCTCCATAGCAGAGGCGAAGTCTCCTATCCAGGGGAAGGACTCTGCAAGCTCGGGGCTGTTCAGCGCCGAGAACCTCGCCGGTATGTTGCCTGTAGGAGCGGCCTCGACCTCGTTCTTTGTTTCTGTGACATACAAAAGCCACTCCAGCGCTGCTTCCTTGTCTGGTGCCGAGCTGCTGACTGAGAAACCCCAGGAGATATAAAGCATGGGAAGCTTCTCTCCAAGTTTTTCTTCAGGTCTGGGGAATCCTACGAATCCTGCCTTACCAACAATGGAGGATCTCGATTCATCCTCTACGTAGAACATTCCGGTCGTCCAGACCTCCGCCATTGCGCTTCTTCCACTGATGAATTCATTCAACGCTTCCTGGAAATCGTAGTTCATTGCGGCAGGGTTCGCAAATTGGAACATGTACTTGACTTCTTCAAGCGCTTCAACGCCCGCTTCCGAGTTGAAGATTGGACGCATATTCATATCTAGAAGTGCCCCGCCTTTTGCCCAAAGCCTTTGCATGAAGTGAGTTGCAAGGAATATGCTTCTTCTTCCCATCATGGTGACTCCGTAGAGATCCGGCGGTCTGTTGAAAAACTCTGCAACGTCCCTGTACTGCTCCAGAGTCTGAGGAGGCAGAAGCTCGTAGCCGTACTTATTGAGGAAGTTGGCCTTCTCCACAGGATCTTCGAAAAGATCCTTCCTGTAGATTATGCCTCCGAGCTCGTTCATGTAGGGAACAATGTACGTTTTGCCATTAAGCTTTGCGTTTCTTATTCCGGGAATATCGGCCTCGTTGATTTTCTCGTATCCGGGAATATCGCTTATCGGGTAGATGTAGTTTGCAATCGAAAGAGCCGGATACCAGAGCATCGAGATATAAGGTACATCGATTTCGACCCTCCCAGATGTGTAGCCAAGCATCAGCTGATCAAGGTAGTTTGCATAAGGAAACTGTTGAATGTCGACCTCGATTCCCGTCTCTTTCGTGAAACCTTCCATTCTGGTCTTCCAGGCATCCGTGTGAATTCCAACTTCACTTGAAAGACGCAAAGGAACTGCAAAACATGAAGCTATCAACAGAACAAAGAGCAAAAGCATGAACCTGGTTCTCATAGAATCTCCTCCCTTCGGTAGTTAAACAAGGTCTTCATCGTACATTTTCTTTATTGCGGTCAGCGTTATTTCGATCGCTTCTTTCACTGAATTCTCAATCACGTCTCTTCTGGGGTTCTTGACAGAGAGATCTACTTTTGTGCCAGCAGATTGTTTGTATCTGTTCGCATAGCAAATCCCAATGAAACCGGCCTTGACATTTCTAAGATAGGAAATGACGAATAGCGCAGAAGCCTCCATTTCCAGCGATACAATCCTTCTCCTGCTCCAGCTCTGGAAGTATTCGGGATCCCGTTTGTAGAAACAGGAATGTGTCCAGTTGATTCCGGTGACGATCTCTCTTCCCCTTTCTCTGGCAGATGTTGTAAGCGATGAATAGACATCTGGAGAAGGAACGGCCGGGAAATTCGCCGGGACATAGTAGTTCGAGGCCCCGTCATCACGCACACAGCCATAAGGAACTACAATATCTCCTTCATTAACATGCTCCTGGAGGCCTGCCACACTGCCAATTCTTATCAATACTCTTGCTCCAACGTTGATCAGTTCCTCGTATACGATGCTTGCAGAGGGGCCTCCCATGCCTGTTGAAGTCACTGAAACGGGGTAATCCTTATACTTACCTGTATAGGTTATTAAGCCTCTGTTTTCAGCGATCTTTCTTGTCTCACTCAGTCCGGCTACGATCTTATCGACTCTCCC
>NZ_JFHJ01000300.1:0-26701 GCF_003666285.1 Mesotoga sp. HF07.pep.5.2.highcov
GGTGAAATCCCCCTGGGCTACTCACCAGACCGTGGTTGGGGGTCGAAGGTCGGGGGTTGGTCGGGAGCAAAAAACAAGAGCTTGACCCAGTCCTCAAGAAACAAATTACGCCCTCGGATCAGAACGAACTCATTTTGTCATCCTCGTGATCCTGTTCAGGATCTGGACTTTCTAGAAAAGATCTTCTCGGAGGACGGTGGACCGTTGACGGACAACAAATAGGAGTAGGAGCCGTCCTCGGTCCTTCGGGATCGTGAAACCCGTCCTTCGAAAGAGCAGTTGCAAGTTGTCTGTTCCAGTGTGCCAAGCTCTAGAGTAAAGAAACGTCAGATATCGTCATGAACTTGATTCAGCATCTTGATCATTCTTTTTGTCGAATCTTGTTATTTTCCTCGGTGACCCCTTCTATAGATAGAACAAGTGCGCATAATCGAATCCGCATTCATCAATCAACAGATTGTATTCAACAGAATGGTCTTACCAGCTTAAAATTGAGAATCACCTTCGAAGAAGTTGTGCATGGTAAACAGCTGTAGTCCCTGTAAAAAGCTTACCATCCAAAAAAACAAAGGTCGGATTCTCGTCATCGCATCCCTCTAAAACCGTCCGTCAAACTGATTGGCTGACGTATAATAGTCTTGGTGATAAAGTGAGCTTCAGCAGTTTTTCACTAATCTCTTTCTGATTTTTCCGTATAACTTTACTATGAGGAGGGATACTACGTTGAGGAACAGAATTATCCTGATCGCGACGTTACTGATGTGCGTGTTGTCTTTTGCCGGGCTCAAAGACATTTCGGCCAGCCCATATTCGGCTGCGATCGAAAAGCTATTTGCTGCGGGTATAGTCGAGGCAGAGAACGATATTTTCAATCCGACCGAAGCGCTTTCAAGAGCCGATGCTGCCGAGTGGATAGTAAAGACATTCAAGCTGTCGACCATCAATTCCATGAAGCTCGAAGAAGAGGTCGAGAAGAAGTTCGTCTACACCGATCCACTAGGAGTAATCGATGAGGCTTTCGTCGTTCCGTCTGCCAAAGATATCGTCGATATCGAAGGAGAGGAGTACATCGAGGGGCTCATTAAGGTACGAGCCGAAGATGTCGTCGATGGGCTTTACAGACCATTTGAAGCAGTAACGGGCGCCGAATTCGCGCTCGCAGTAGCCAAGGTTCTATTTGGAGTTGATGAACCGATAGACTATTCGGCAAAGCTCTCACAACTTGTCTATGTGCCGTCCCAGTTGCTCTCTCTGGAAAGACCGTTGAGGAGGGAAGAAGCCGCTCAGATTCTTTCGAACTTCGTCGACAATCCAGATTTCAAGATAATCACAATGCTCGCAACCGCAGACATACACGGGCACATAGAGCCTTATTTACCAAGCGGGGCGAAGTACCCAGTAGGCGCGATGGAGAGGATGGCCTACTACGTTAAGACAGAACGAGCAATTCAGCCTAATCTTCTGCTTCTGGACGTTGGAGACGCTCCTTACAACACCAACGTCGCCAACCTCTTCGAAGGAGAGCCGGTAATTAAGATCATGAACATGATGGGCTACGACGCCATGGTTCTCGGTAATCACGACTTCGATTTCCCATTCAACGTGATGGAAAGAAACAGCAAACTTGCGAATTTCCCATTCCTTGGCGCAAATACTTTATACCTTGGAGAATCCCCCTATTTCCTTGAGCCATACATAATAAAAGAAGTCGACGGGGTAAAGATAGCCATTGTTGGGCTTACTGACGACAGCAGCGCCTGGTACACCCATCCAAGGAACGTAGCGGGAATTACCTTCGAAGAACAGTATTCTGCTGCAAAGAGACTCCTGGATGAAGTGTCTCCACAGGCAGATTTGGTGGTCGCCCTCGCCCATCTGCACGGTGGCAACAGAGTACTACCAGCAAAGGTTCCCGGCTACGATCTTATATTCGAAGGAGGAAGAGACGTTGTTGCTTTCCCGGAAAAGATAAACGGTAGTTGGGTGATCTCTTCAGGAAAACATGCGGAGCTAATCTCGAAAACAAATCTAAACATCTACAACGGAGAACTAATAGGTATCAACTTCGCCCACGTATTCATGAGTCAGAACCTTCCACAGGATGAAGAAGTAGTCGAAGTGGTTCAGAGTTATGTTTCTCAGCTTGACGAAAAGCTCGGTACGGTGATTGGAAAGACCGAGGTTGATCTCGATGGAGAAAGGGGCACGGTAAGGCTGAAGGAATCCAACCTTGCAAACGCGATTGCCGATAGCCTTCGAGAGATGACTGGAACTGACTTTGCCATACAGAACGGTGGAGGAGTTCGAGCCAGTATTCCAGCTGGAGATATTACGATAAAGGATGTCTACACGGTCTTACCATTCGACAACCTTGTCGTCGCCGTAAGAACAACCGGGAAGCAAATATGGGACGTCCTCGAACACGGAATTTCGGCTTATCCGGCCGCTGCCGGCCAATTCTTACAGGTATCGGGCCTCGAATACACTTTCGACGCATCGAAACCACCGTATGAGCGCTTGATATCTGTTACGTCCAACGGTGTTCCACTCGATCCGGATAAGATGTACACACTCACCGCCAACGACTTCCTAACGGGCGGCGGTGACAAGTTCACCATGTTCCTGGGGATGGAGAAAGTCATTGAAACAAAGTCCTTCCTCAGAGATGCATTTGCAGAATACATCGAAAGACACGGAACAATCGCTCCCGTCAACGAGGGAAGAATAACTATTATCAACCCGGCCAATTAATCAGAATCGCCAGTCGAACGGAGAGGGAAACCTCTCCGTTTTTCTTTGGCTTGCAAATTGGAGATGCGATCTGAATTCTGCGAGGTAACACTACCGTTTTAGAGAAGCCTTCAGTAGCAAAAGTGAGTGATTGACATCCAGCGCTTCAATAACTGCATTACTTTCATGTGTTTTTCTTCTTCACAGATACCTTGGAATCATTGTTTACGTTTCGAAATCAGATCTCCAATTATGGAGCCTCATCTGATAGCTGATTTCTGAAAGACACTTCCTATATTCACTATCGCCTTGGATGACGGATTGTAACTTGAAGTTCCTCCCATCAGTAGAGTGATCTATAATTGGAGGGTCACGCCAGACAGTGAGCAAAAGGGGGCAGATATGAGGAAGCAAATGACGTTGTGGATGGTTTTAATCTCTATCATTGTGCTTCTTTCTATTCTTCCCGTAAGGATATTTGCCGGTCAAATCGAGATAGTACGTGATTCATGGGGAGTAGCACACATCTATGCCGACAATGACTCTGAACTATTTTTCGGGGCGGGCTATGCCACTGCGGGGGATCGCACGTTTCAAATGGAACTTTCAAGGAGAAAAGTTGCCGGGACGCTATCCGAGATTTACGGCAAGGACTTGCTCGAGTCCGACAAGCTCATGCGCACACTCGGTCTCTACAAACACGCGCAGGAGCTTCCTGATGTTCAGAATCCTTTTTCGGGATTAGTTGCCAGTGCAAGTCATTTGTCCGTCAGAGACTGGTACCCGTATTCTCTAACTATAGGAACTGGAGAAACCGGCCATAACCCAAGAAGTATAAGGCTTTACGAGCCCCTTGATGATCAAAACGAATTCACTTTCGAGAGCTTTTCGGAGATTCATCGAGATAATGTCTCGGCAATTGCCAGAGATTTTCTATCTCTCGCAGGCATTTTGTCTGAGAAGAACCTTCTGTCACAGAATTCAACGAGGCTTCTTAATGCCCTGAGTGATTGGGACTATCGCCTTTTGAAGAACAGCAGAGCGGCCGATGTTGCCGAGACTGTAGTGCGGGAAATGCATCGCAGTCCGCGGCCCAATACGGTCACTGCTCTTGTTGCCTCGAAATACGGCGGGTGCCATTCCGGAAATATCTTCCTACTTCGTTCTGCCCTGGAAGAGTTTGAAAGAACTCAGAAGTTGCCGGAAGAGGAAGAATTGGCAGTCTGGGTCAACCAGTTACTTGAGGCTTCGGCTGGCAGTCTTCGAGAGGCCGTTTCTCAAGTTAGAAAGGTGGTTATGGTTTATCAGACTAATCTTGAAGGCCTCCCCTCGATTTACCCAGATGCGAATCGAAAAGCGCCCGATCTCGTAACCACCTCGGGAAATACCATCTGGTTGCAACTGGGAAACTCTTACACACAGATCGTCGATCTTTCAAACATAGACAAGTGCAGAGCGTTTCTGACACCAGGAGCTTCAGAAGATCCACGCAGCCCCCATTTCTTCGATCAAGTCGAACTATGGGTTACCGGAGAAACCAGACCCGCTTCACTGAGTCGAGAAGAAGTCATGAAATATGTAGAATCGATTGAAACACTTTTTTCGCCAATCAATAAGACTATGCGTCAATCGGGGTCCGACTGAAAATGGAGAATCGAAGTTGCTTTTCACTGAGACTGAACGGGCTCACAAAATACCTTGAAGGGCTGAATCTGCAGAATCTAGCTCTTGAAAAGGTTATGTCGGGGAAGGCCGATTGCATACTGATTCTCCTTGAACATGAACCAGTCCTTACCGTGGGCAAATCGGGCGGAAGAGAGAATCTTCTCGTAGATGAAAGCGAGCTTGAGAGACTTGGGGTAGAGCTCCAAAGTACCGGTAGGGGAGGAAACATAACTTATCACGGTCCGGGACAGGTTATTGCATACCCCGTTCTGAACCTTGGGAAATGGAAGAAAGATCTTCCATGGTACGTGCACTCTCTCGAAGAGGTAGTAATTAGAGTGCTGGAAGATTATGGCATTGAAGCCGGAAGGAAACCGGAATACAGGGGCGTCTGGGTAAAAGAAAGAAAGATTGCCGCTGTCGGTATCGCCGTAAAAAGATGGTTCACAATGCATGGATTTGCCCTGAACGTACGGGTGAATAAGGAACATTTCAAACTGATCAATCCCTGCGGCATAAAAGACTATACGATTGCATCGATGGACGATTTTGTGGATAGTGTTGATTTACATGAGATCATAAAGAGTGTGGAAGAAAAATTTTCTCTTGTCTTTAAGAGCAAACTGATAGAAGTTTCGAGAGAATGGCTGGAGAGTGGTCAAAGTGAAGGAGAAACCAGACTGGCTTAAGAAGAAGCTCAATGCCGACAGGAGTAAGCTTAGCGAAATAAAGGTCATGTTGCGAAGCCTGCGTCTTCATACCGTGTGCGAAGAGGCGAGATGTCCAAATATGGGAGAGTGTTTTGCATCCAGAACCGCTACATTCATGATACTTGGAAATATCTGCACAAGGAACTGTCGATTCTGTGCAGTCTCAAAGGGAATACCAGGCTCTCCAGATCCAAAGGAGCCGGAGAACATTTCCCACGCCGTCCATCTTCTCCAACTGAGACATGCTGTGATCACCTCGGTTACCAGGGACGATCTTAACGATGGTGGCGCTTCTCAATTCGTCGATGTAGTCCGTGAACTGAGAAAGAACTGTCCAAATACGACAATCGAGCTACTGATTCCTGACCTAAATGGTAACTGGAAGGCTCTCGAAAGAATCGTTAGAGAGCATCCGGACGTTTTGAATCACAATATAGAGACCGTACCTTCTCTGTACGCCAATGTAAGACCCGGAGCAACGTACGAGCGTTCTATCGGTCTCTTGAGGAGAGTGAAGGAAATTGACTCTTCGATAATTACCAAATCTGGAATAATGGTGGGCCTTGGTGAGCGCGAAGACGAGGTTAAGTCAGTAATAAAGGACCTGTCTGATGCAGGCTGCAGAATGTTGACTATTGGTCAGTATCTGCAGCCATCTCATAAGCACCTTCCGGTAGTGGAGTATATTACGCCGGAGCAGTTTGAAGGCTACAGAATCTTCGCTCTTGAGAGAGGCTTTTCGTTCGTCGCATCGGGTCCTCTCGTTCGTAGCTCCTATCATGCCGCTCTTGGCTTCTCAAGTTTGCGCTAGAGAGCGTTTTTCAACAGCATTGTTTCTGAACTTTTGCTACTTTCAAATCTATCGTTCACAGTTTGTCGGGCAGAATTGAAGATTGCTATTTTGTAATCCTCCAAATATTTGCTTCGCAAGAGTCGCCGTGATACGATTTGCTTAAGATATTCTCTATGTTTGACTAGTTACTTGAGTGAATACAGGACTCTGTATGTTTCTAATGACCGTTTTGGGGAGTTGTGATTATGGATGGATTTTGTATAGAGAGTGCCGATCAGATTCGAGAACTATGGTCAAAGACTTACAACACAGAAGGGAAACCTGACTGGTCACACATTCTACCGTACTACGACGACAACATTCTCTTCAAAGACACGATCCAAGAAATCCGGGGAATCGAAGAATTCAAGAAAATGACCGAAAGACTTGCCGAGAGATCTAAAGAGTTGAAAATGGCCGTTCTTAGAGTCATTAAGGAAGACAACGTGGTCTTTGTCGAATGGGAGATGACGATACTCTTCAAGAAGACGAGGACTTCCGTGATTTATGGTGCGAGCCGTCTCTCTATTAGTGAAGGGGGAAAGATAATCGAGCAGAGAGATTACTATGACCTTTGGGGTGATATCTTCGACAACATACCCTCATTCAGAAAGCCTTACAGGCGTTTCATGAGAAAACACTTCGGGTAGGTTTTGCACATGGAGAGAGGCAAGAAACCCATCCGCAAATACTGGAAACAATACAAATGGTCCAACATTCGAGCTATGATTAGGAACAACAAGTCTGATCCAAAGATCTGCAATGATGCTTTTGAGGGTCGCCTAATGGTCATTACCGGAGGCACTTCGGGTATTGGATACTACACATGCAGGAAGTATGCAAGCCACGGAGCGAGGATTCTTTCCATAAATCGAAACAGGGAAAAATCGGAAAGGCTTTGCGACGAACTCAAACGCGACTTCGGCGTTCAGTGTTCATATATGATAGCCGACTTCAGCAGTCTAGACGATAGCCTGAGAGTCGGTAAAGAGCTCTCTACGATGGGAGATACTATAGATGTCTTGATACACAACGCTGGAGTCTTTCTGAAGCGCAAAGAACTTACAAAGGAAGGCTTTGAAACGACTTTCGTAGTCAATTATCTCTCCTCATTCGTCATAAACTATCTAATAAGAGAGAAGATGAAAGCTCAGGAAAAGGGCCGCATTCTGATTGTGAATTCGGAAGGCCATCGATTTGCCGTCTGGGGAATAGAAACGGAGGACCTTAACTGGCAGAAGAGACGTTACACTGGCCTTAAGGCCTACGGCTCTGCAAAGACTTGCCAGCTGCTTAGCATGCTTATTCTTAATCAGTACTTCGAAGGAAGTGGGGTCACAATAAACGCAATGCACCCCGGTGCAGTCAAGACGGGTACGGGAAAGGAAAATGGAGCACTATACAAATGGTATAAGAGAAATGTTGTCGACAGATTCTCCCGTACGCCGGAAATCTCGGCAGAAGCCCTTTACTATCTTGGTGTTTCCGGTGATCTCCAGGATGTCGGCGGAAAGTTCTTCAATCTAACCACGGAAGAGATTCCCGCCCCTCCCGCACTCGACATGGAAACAGCTAAAAAACTCTGGCAGGAAAGCCTACGAATGGGGGGCATCGATAACGGAAATCTATGACGCGATAATAGTTGGCGGTGGAATAGCCGGAATGACCAGTGCCGCATATATTGCAAAGCACAGAGCTAGAGTCCTCTTGTTGGAGAAGAACGAGAAGTGTGGGGGCCTGATCAACTCCTTTTGGAGAGATGGCTTCCTCTTCGACGGCGGTGTGAGGGCGCTCGAAAGCGCGGGAATTATTCTCCCCATGCTGAGGGAGCTTGGGATTGAAATCGAAAGAGTCAAGAGTCCGGTATCTGTGGGGATCGAAAACAGTGTTATACGTGTGACCTCGAAGGAAAGTTTGAAGGAGTATTCTGATCTTCTTAGGAAGATGTATCCTGGAAGCGAGGATGAAATCGAGAGAGTCGTTTCATTCATAAAGAGAATCATGAAGGACATGGAGATTCTCTACGGAGTCGATAATCCCCTCTTCATGGACTTCAAGAACAACAAGTCGTATTTTGTCAAAGTGTACCTGCCCTGGCTGTTCAAGTTCCTTTTCACCCTCCGAAGAATTGGAAAATTCAGGATGCCGGTCGAGGAGTTCCTCGAGAAGATTGTCCAAGACAGTTCTTTGAGAGACATCATTGATCAGCACTTCTTCAAGAACACACCGACTTTTTTCGCCATGAGTTATTTCTACCTATATCAGGATTACTTCTATCCGAAGGGTGGAGTTGGAGCTATGGCGGAACGCGTAAAAGAAAAGATAATCCAGTTCGGTGGGGAAATAGAGACAGGTAGGGAAGTGACAGAGGTCCATGCCGAGAAAAAAGTAATCGTGGATAGCAATGGAAGATCCCATAAATACAAGAAGCTTGTGTGGGCTGCCGACCTAAAGAAGCTCTACTCCATTGTAAAAACAGACGGCCTGCAAGAGACCGCAACGGAAACGGTCAACGCATTCAGATCAGAGATATCGAAGAAACATGGGACCGATTCTATCTTCAGCGTCTTCATCGCGGTCGACGAACCGCCTGAGAAATTTGAAGCGATCTCCAGCGGGCACTTCTTCTATACCCCTTCAAAGAAAGGCCTTGGCGAGACTCATCGCAGCGAAATGAAGTCCATTCTGGAGAACTGGTCTGTAAATTCAAGAGAAGAAGTCTTGAGCTGGCTTGACAGGTTCTGCAAACTGAGCACCTACGAGATTTCGATCCCCGTTCTCAAGGACAGAGACCTAGCTCCACAAGGAAAGACCGGTCTTATTGTAAGCACACTCTTCGAATACGATATAGTGAAGAAAGCGTATGAGTCCGGCTGGTACGGAGAGCTGAAAGAAGAGCTAGAAAAGAGAATAATCGAAGTTCTATCTAATTCAATCTACCCGATTCTGAAAGACAGGATTCTCTTTTCATTTTCCAGCAGCCCGCTTTCAATAGAGAGTTACTCCGGCAGCACTGAAGGCTCGATCGTAGGATGGTCTTTCGAGGAACCGATACCAGTTGTAGCCAGTATGATGAAGGTAAACAGCTCGGTCAAAACGAAAATACCGGATGTTCTTCAGGCCGGCCAGTGGACTTATAGCCCTGCAGGTGTACCGATAAGCATCCTTACGGGAAAGCTGGCAGCCGATTCCGTGATAAAGAATGTGAATAGGGACCGATCCGGCGGCTAAAGACCATTACGTTGTCTGTAGACCAGCGACAGTGGTCTTCGGACATGTAGAAGATCGCCTCTTTGGATAAATAGATGATTGTCTCGACAATCGAGTAATGAAGGAAAGAATACTATGAATATCAACAGTTTGGTTCCAGATAATTCCGAAAAGGGCACTGGACTGATTATAAAGCACCGGGGCCTTTACCTCTTTCAGGTTTCTGGAAGGAAGCATCGAACAGAGTTCGGAGAAAGGTTCTTCGCCGGAATCGGTGGCCACTGTGAAGAAGGCGAGGGGTTCATCCAGGCAGCAAAACGCGAAGCAGTCGAAGAGACTGGAAAGGCCGTCGAAATAATTCATTCAGCGAGGACGGATATAGTTCAACCAGACGGAAGCGTTGTTGACACAATCGAACTTACTTCACCCGCCCCCAGAATGATCTACGAAATGCTTGATCAACGAAAAGACTTACCCGAGAAAGAGCCATACTTCATCGCTTGCTTTAATGCGCATTTTGAAGATGACACTCCCTTCGAACTCGACCGCGAAGAGGTCAGCGCTTTAATTGCCATACCGGAGGAATTGCTCTGCGAAAGTCTTGAGCGCAAGATAGCACTTGAAGATATAATCTCCTCAGGGGGAGAGGTTGTCGCCGGCTCTCTAGAGACCGGAACTCTTCTCTTTCCCCTAGGAACGGCAGCGGCTCTTGCACATCTCTTGAAAAGAGCCAAAGAGCTTTCGGAGGTTGATGATGACGTGTGAAGTATTGCTTCTTGGAAATCCGTTGCTCCGCGAAAAATCCTCTACCGTCACTGACTTTCGAAGCCAGGAGACGATAGGCCAGATCGTCTTGCTCAAACAGGCCCTTGATGAATTCAGAAAAGAAAATGGCTTTGGCCGCGGAATTTCAGCCCCGCAAATCGGCATTCTTAAGAGAATCGTTGCGCTCAATCTAGGTCAAGGAAGTTTTGCAATTATAAACCCGCGAATAGTCAACCGCAGTAGGTCTACATTTACAATGTGGGATGACTGCATGTCCTTTCCACATCTGCTCATTAGGCTCGAAAGAAGCCTTTCGATAGATGTCGTGTATGAAGATGAAAGGGGAATCGAACACGAGTGGAAGGGGGTCGATCAGGCAAGATCGGAGCTGCTTCAGCATGAGATAGACCACCTCGACGGCATTCTCGCTATAGATCACGCATTAGATGCCAAAAGTATCATATACCGCTCGGAATATGAAAGGAATCGCGAATACTACGATCGCCTTGTGAACTACAGCATCGAGCCGACAATTTCAGATTAACCTATTGAATCAGAGAACGATATTCATTGCCTGAAGCCAGTGACGAGCAATGAGGGCGTGGCCCTCGGGAGTGGGGTGAACACCGTCTTTGGCCCAGAATTCCGGCTCGCATCTCGCAGATGCAGCAGCGAAAATTCCATCGAGCGGAAGATAAATCGCTCCAAATTCCCTTGCAACTCTCCTGATTATCTGGATCTTCGGTCCAAGATCTTCAGTCCATCTCTCCATCCCTGAGAAGACTGGAAGGAAGAAGGGTTCCATTATTATCACAGATGCTCCCTTTGACCTGACCGATTCCAGCAGATACCTGTAGTCGTTTTCGAAGTCCTCCGGCTCCGTTTTATCGTCGCTGTCGTAGAGGCGCCAACAGTCGTTTATACCCACAAGTATCGAAACCCAGTCAGGAGAGAGATCAAGGCAATCAACTTCCCAGCGTCTGCGAAGATCCCGTACCCTATCTCCTCCAACGCCTCTGTTCAGAAACTCGATTCTCAGTTCCGGATGCGCAGAACCCACGAGTCCGGAGATAATTGCAGGATAACCGTCCCCAAGAGAGTATAAGTCCTCTCTGTCCCTATCAGTATCAGTCACGCTATCCCCTTGAAAGAGTACTCTTTGACCTTCTCTAAGAAACACTCTCTTCATCCCCCTGCTTATGAATAGACAGTATACTTCCAAAAAACCGCGAAAACTAATCAGAGCAACCTACAAGGAAATTTTCTCCCTGTATCTTCCCTCGATCCAGTCTCTGGCGATCCTGTGGGCAAGGTCGACATCATAGCTTCCTTTGACGGCCGCCGAATAGATAAACCCGGCATTGAAGGAATCCCCGGCTCCAATCGTATCCACAACGTTCTCTGACCTTTCGGTCGAATACTCTTTTGAACTGTCTCTAGAGATCATGAGCGAACCTTCAGAGCCCATCTTCACCATCGCATTACTGGTGAACTCCCTCTGAAAGCTTTCCACGGCGCTGGAAATCGAAGCTTCTTGTGTCACCTCGATTAGTTCGGCTTCGTTGGGTAAGAACCAGTCTAATGAATTCAGCAAGCTCCTTATCTGAGGTCTGAATGACTTCCAGCCATCGGGAGGCCATCCAGGATCCAGGTAGATGACGTTATCATCATTGAGAGATTCCAGAAGGGCCTTCAAGTCTCCCCTTCTCAAACCGTTAAGAACATTGATTCCACAAAACAGGATATGTGCGCCTTTGACGTTAGTAGCTTATTGCTAACAAAGTCAACATCCATGAAACGCATGACAGATTCGTCGCTCAAGAAGCTTCTCTCACTGCTTGTATGAGTTATCGCAACTGTATGAGGAGTCTTGCCTTCGATGAGGTCAAGCCCTTCGACAGAAATTCCCATTTGAATGAATCTTCTCTCAAAGGCCTTCCCGAAGAGATCATTTCCTGCTACAGTGACTATTTCCACCGGTACTCCGAGGTCGGCAAGCACGACAGCCGTGTTGGCCGCCTGCCCGCCGATACGCATATCAACAGTATCTACTCCTATCTCCGTTCCCCATTCTGGCCAGTCGTCAATCGGACCTGCTATGATATCGACATCAACGTTGCCAACGATAACTACTCTGCCCATTTCACCACTCTCTTCTCCGATATCTGCGGGTATGAATCATCAGTTCCGAATGATTATAGCATCCGAAAAGAATGCGGAACTCTGAAATGAATTGTAATTAACCGTTGCAGGCCGTCATCACAAAAGAGACTGAAAAGTGAAAGTTAACAAAATGCTCTATGGCCGGAGAAATCACCAGAAAAAGCAAAAACGCCAGCTAACGAATCTGCAAGAAAGATTCATTTATTCCCTACAAGCGACCATTAATCTGAAATTTATGAAGACGCTTCAGCCCTTATGGCATTCACTGCAGCAATGAATGCAACCATCGACATTTGGGTATATCTCTCTCGCCTTCTGAAGGGCTCCGAAGCAGTTAACGAAATCTCCCAGCCTTGTCTTCGATTTTAACTCTTTGAGCCTATCGCAGTACTCCGTATGAATTTCATGTTCTCCGGTCGGCTTTGCGTTGTCATCTACGTAGTAAATCACTTCACAACACCTCCTTCAAACAAATACTTCATAGCCGAAGAAAGAGTTTATCTAGAACGTCTCACACCAAAATTATAGCACTTCGTGCTCTTCGCAAGAATGAGATCAGGTCCACGTAGATTCAAGACGTCGTTTCCGAATCTTTCGGATCTATGCATCCTGAATGGGCGATATTCTTTCAACCTTTTTTGAAGCGAGATCCTGCAAATTCCAAGCCAATTAAGATAAGAGCAAATCCCAAGTTCATGACCGCTAACTCCCTTGCAAGACTTTGCTTCCAAAAGACTTATGATATACAGAAAACTGGCGCAATCTTTCTTTGAAGCCTCATTCCTGTTAATCTCTCAGCAAATAATCAAGCCGGGGTTATCCCCGGCTGATTTCCTCATCTATAATATTCTTTTTCTTTCTCAAAGAAACTTCATCTCTTCAAAAAGAGATCTCGATTGCAGTTGTACAGCTCCTTGAAGGCTTCCTTCCTTTCGAAAATGTATTCTCCGAATTCGTTCCAGGGTTCGACAGTTACATATCTCTCTTTGATTTTGTCTACGACTTCCGAGAGGCTCGATTCAGAAAACGCCGACAAAGCAATGAGCCCGGCACCGCTAGCAGAGTCGTATTCTTGCGGACAAACCAGGAGTTCACGATCTAGAGCAGTGGCAATCAGCCCGAGGAGAACCTCGCTCCTGGTTCCTCCTCCTGAGGCACAAATTTGGCCTGGTTCAAGTGCCGTCCTCTTGATCTCATCGCTTATCATGCTGATATCAATTGCAATAGACTCAAACAGCGCAGAGAGAATACTATCCCTATCGGTTTCCATAGAAAGACCAAAAAAGATACCCTTTGCCCCTGGATCGTTGAAGGGTGTCCGGGCTCCCCCAAAGAAAGGCAGAAGAATGAGATTTGAAGGTCTATACTTCTTAACGTCGAAATCCCTCAAAAGAACCTCTTTTTCCGATGCCTTGAGACCAAACAATCGCTCAACTACCCAGTCTGTTAGAAGGCCTCCGCAGCTCGTTGCACCTCCTATGGTAAAGGAACCGGGAGTTGCTCCGGTCTCGACAAATAGATCTGGAGACCATACCGGTTTCTCCAGAGACTGGATGAATATCGATGTTCCTCCAAGAGAAACCGAAACGCTACCGGGCTCAATGCAGGCATTTGTAATTGCATCCGCGCAAGCATCGCCAGTCCCCGTAAATATCGTTATTCCCTCTTTCAGCCCTGTCTCCAGCGAGGCGCTACGAGTTAGATTACCTATTGGCTCCAGTGCCCATTTCATTTCCGGGAAGAGACTCGTCGATAGATCGAAACGATCAAAAGGCTCTTTGAAGAGCTCGAGGCTATCTAAATCGATCAGATTACCGGCCGAAGCTGAGAAATAATCCATTGCGAATGACTGTGTAAGCTTAAATCCAATGTAGCCGTTCGCCGTAAGGATTCGTGAAGTACTCTTGAAAACGGCAGGCTGGTTCTCTCTTAACCAGAGAAGCTTAGGGAGAATCGACTGGCTAGAGTAATCCGTATAGATAGATCTGTTTTTTTCGCGGCTGAAGGATTCATTAAAGAGTCCAACCTCTTTCGAAGCGCGCTGGTCTATTCCGTACATGAGAGACTTTCTCAATGGAATTCCCTCATCTGAAACGGGAAGCACACATGGACACATTGAACTCAGTCCGATCGTTTCTATTCTCGAAAGCGAAATCTCTTTGCCAACAATCGAAGTCAGTTTCTTGAAGTCTTCCCACCAGTTATTAGCATCCTGTTCGGGAAAACCATCTATCGAGAACTCTTGAGGATGGTTTACCTTGGCATTTGAGATAACATGACCTTCAGCGTCTAGAATAGAAACCTTGCTCGAAGTCGTTCCAATATCATATCCTGCGAAAAGCACACTTGAATTCATTTTTGATAACCGCTCCTTGAAAGTCTTCCAATGATGATAACGTTGGAAGACATTAATTAGGCAAGGGAGTCTGTTCAGGCACTTCGCTACTTACGAATGATAATAACACCATGTTTAGTAATAGACTGTCGCGGCAGACTCCCTTTACTACTTTTACCTACACGTTGTGAAAACTCTTACTTGATGTATTCCTGAGCGTTCGCTGAAGTGATAAGCGGCGCGTCCATGTATATTACCCTGACGGTGCCGATAACTTCTTCGGGGCTCTTTCCTTCTACAACTATTTTGTTGATAAGATCGGCCGCTATTAGCGCCGAGTCTCCAAACGGCTGAAGGATAGTGGCGACAACGGCGGTGTTGTTGGCAGCTATCATCTCTATGTTTCTTTCACTCCCATCAATACCTACAACAAACATATCTTCCTGGCTGTAACCGGCTGCCCTAATTGCAAGTGATACTGCGTATGCAGGATCATCCCACGCGCACCATACTGCATCTATCTTGTCTCCATATTTGAGCAGGTAAGACTCCATGGTTCTCTGGGCGTCTTCGACGAAACCTGCAGGGGGAAGATGGTGGACTTCCAGTACATTTATGTTTGGCTCTTCCGTAAGGACCATGTCGATTGCTTTGCCTCTGAAACGAGTCCCGTAGAACTGATCAAATTTGAATACAATTATGTTCCCTTTGTGATTTAGTCTGTCCACAAGATATGTGGCGATCTTGGCACCCATTTCCCAGTTGTTTGTTAGAATGTCGGCAGTCAGAAGATCACTGTACTCGGAATCGATTCCAATAACTGGAATCCCCGCTTCCTTTGCGGCAGTCAACGATGATGTCAGTGAACTTGCTTGACCCATTGCAATCACAATTAGATCGACTTTCTTAGAAACATAGTTCTCAACTAGATTGTTCATTGTTTCCCATGATCCGGCAGAATTTGAAACATAAATCGTCCAGTTATTATCTTTGGAGATCGCCTCAAGGTTCTCGGCGATTGTTGCCTGGGTTACCGCAGAAAGATTGGCCGCAACGAATCCGATTTCCACACTTACACCAATTGAAACAGCAAGAACAATTGCGAGAATTAAAACTGCCTTTTTCATACTTGCAACACCTCCAGATGATTGCCTAGAAGCTCTCAGCGTTCTTGAACGATGTCAATGCAACCGCTAGAATTATGATTGCTCCTTTGGCGATGTATTGAAAGAAATATGACACTCCCATAATTACGAGACCGTTGTTTATCACTCCAATTATCAGAGCGCCGACGAATGTTCCCAAAACGTTGGGTCTGCCCACTTTTATGGCGGTCATCCCCAAAAATGAAGCTGCTATCGCATCCATCAGATAAGCATCTCCAGCCGTTGGCTGTCCAGATCCCAATCTCGATGCGAGGATGCATCCGGTGAAGGCCGCGAGAGCTCCCGAGATTATCATTCCCACGACACGCAGCAGCCTGACATTGATTCCCGAGAGGAATGAAGCCTTCACACTTCCCCCTATTGAATACATCCATTTACCCATCTTGGTTTTCTCCATAACGAAGGCGAAAACGAGAACGACCGCAGCCATTATGAAAACCTGAATAGGAATTCCTATCACTCTGCCTTGTGCTATCATCAGAAATGAATCGGGGAAGATCCCGTATACTTCCTGACCCCTGGTGAACATGAAATTTATACCCGTTGCGATGGTTCCAAGAGCAAGAGTTGCTATGAATGCGGATATCTTCAAGGTGGTTATCAAGATGCCGGCAACCACACCAAAGAGCGCTCCCATACCAACTGTTATAACTATTGAACCAACAACTCCAAACCCGCTGAGAATAAGAGAAGTCGCTATCACACCTGCGAGACTCGCAACTGAGGCAATCGACATGTCGAAATCCCCTGGAATCATACACACGGTCATTCCCGTTGCTATTATGGCCAACATTGAAATATGAGAAAGTATGTTTATTAGGTTTCTAGAAGTAAGAAAGGTATCAGTCATAACCGAGAAGAAGACGACAATCCCGATCAGGGCCAGTATCGTTCCGTACTTCTGGAATAGTTGTCCCGCTTTATTCACATTTCCCACTCCCCGTTGAAACTGTATCGCTCAGTGCATTCTCTAGAATTACGCTCTGATCGAAATCTTTGCGTTCAAATTCGGCTGTGATTCTCCCAAGACGCATTACGTAAATTCTGTCTGCGACGCCTAGAAGTTCCCTGATATCCGAAGAAACAAATATCACTCCACAACCTTTGCTGGCTATGTCCTGCATGATTTTGTAGAACTCCGTTTTCGCCCCAACATCGATTCCCTGTGTGGGTTCATCGAAAATAAAGACTCTCGACTTTGGTCCCATCAGCCACTTTCCAAGTACAACTTTCTGCTGATTTCCACCGCTCAAATTGGATACGATTGTCTTCAGTGAAGGAGTCTTTATCTCTAGATCCTTGGAGAGCTTTCTGGCCTTTGAATTGACCGTCTTTGAGTAGATGACGCCAAACTTCGTCAGGGTTCCCAAAAAAGGAATGGAGAGATTGTCGACAACCGACATGTCCTGCACCAGTCCCTCTCTCCTGCGATCTTCAGGACAAAGGTAGATTCCGGTTCTCATTGCCTTTGATGGATTCGAAATCTTTGCAGGTTGGTTCTCAATGAGTATCTCTCCGCCGTCGATTTCACCGGCTCCAAATATCGATTTCATAAGTTCTGTCCGACCTGAACCAACCATTCCGAAGAACCCTACTATTTCTCCCTTTTTAACTTCGAAGGAAACATCCTTCAAGCCCAGTTTCACTGAATTGAGATTGGATACTCTAAGAACTTCCTCTTCTGCTTTGTACTCCTGTTTTGGGTATTGATCAGTTAAATCCCTGTGCGTCATCAACTTGATCAGGCTTCTTGTAGAAAGTTCCGAAGAAGCATAGGTCCCTTCGTAGTGCCCGTTTCTGAGAACAGTGATTCGATCGCATAGATTAAATACTTCGTCGAGATGATGAGAAACGAAGATCACGCTGAGACCGGCCTCTTTGAGATTCCTAAGAATCTTGAAAAGGTTGTCCGTATCACTCTGAGTTATGGAGGCAGTCGGCTCATCAAGTACCAGCACCTTTGAATTCATGCTTAGGGCCCTGAGAATCTCTACCATCTTCTGCTTGGCTACACTTAGAGTTCCGACTGGGACGCGAAGGGGAACTTCAATTCCGAATTCTTCACATAATTCTTTAGTGTCGGATCTTGTTTTCTTCCCCTTAAGCACAGATAGCTTGGACGGCTCCCGCCCAAGCCAGATGTTTTCCTCCGAAGTGAAGTAAGGATCAAGAACTGTATCCTGATAGACAACTCCAATTCCCCTCCTCAAGGCGTCGGATGGGCTGCTCAATCGCACAGGTTCTCCAAAAATTCTCATTTCTCCGGAACTCTGCTGAAAGACACCCGCTAGTACGTTAATGAGGGTAGACTTCCCTGCCCCGTTTTCACCAACAAGTCCATGAATCTCGCCTTCTTCGAGAGCAAAGTCAATATTGTCAAGAGCGACGACCCCGGGGAATTCCTTCCTGATCGAGATCATCTCAACAATCTTCATTACTTTCTCCCAAAATGCTTTGAGTGAGCTTCTTCCGCATTGACCCCTTCATTTACAACTTCCTTCAGTGCCAACAGCATTTCAACGGGTTTTTCATGCTGCCAGACATTTCTCCCCATGTCAACCCCAAGAGCCCCAGCCTTTAACGCATTTTCGGCGATCTTCAGGACGTCTAGAACCGAATCCATCTTGGGGCCTCCTGCAATAACTATCGGAACTCCTGCACTTGCTTCCACTACCTTCTCGAAATTCTCATCACAGTAGTAGGTCTTGATGATGTCTGCGCCCATTTCTACCGCTACTCTTACGGCCAAAGCAAGGTATCTGGGATCTGTCTTCCTCTCTCTATCCTTACCAATCGCTGTTACAGCTAGAACCGGAAGCCCGTAGGTCTCACATTCATCACAAAGAAGCGAAAGCTCCCTAATCGTCGAGTGTTCATTTGGAGTTCCAACATAAATGGAAGTAGCAACGGCGTCTGCCGAAAGTCTTAGAGCTTCCGTCACGGTGGTGGTAATGCTTTCCCTAGTAAGATCTTCACCTACAATGGTTGCCGCACCACTTATCCTGAGAACTATTCCTACATGTCCATCAGGAACGTAGCAGTTCTGCAGGATTCCCTTATTAAGCATGATGGAATCAGTATATGGCGTTAGTTTTTTCAGAACTTCGCCCGGTCTCTCAATACCCTGCATTGGGCCAAGGGCCATTCCGTGATCCAGCGCTAACATGATCGATTTTCCAGACTCGTTGAAAATCCTAGATAGTCTGTTTCTCTTGCCAAACAACTCACTCACCAACCTTTATTCCGACTTTTATTGATCTGCCTTCGACAGCATCATTGAAGGCTTCTTCAAAATCCGAGAACTCGTAGATCCTATTTGTGAAAGGTGTTAGAAGTAGCTGACCGCTATTCATTAGCGAAGTTGCGGCCGCGAAGTCTTTTGGCGCGAAGCCCGTGGTGCCAGTCATTCTAATTCCATTGTAATGTATTATGTTGGGATCGAAAGAGGCCTTTATCCCTTTTGGATAGCCGCCGAACAAAACGAGATTGCCGAACAGCTTGACCATCGGTAGGTATCTATCTATAAGCTCTGGAATTGGTGCTGTAAGAACAATTGAGTTGAACTTACCTGAAGCTTCAAGGGAGGTGGAAAAACCCATCTCTTGCGCGAACTTCAGTCTGTCTTCTCTTGTATCGACTATCTTTACGATCTGACCGTAGATGTCTCTCAGAGCGGTTGCATTTAGCATTCCCATGATACCTGCACCTACGACTAGAACAGATTCCCCCGGCTGGAGCTTCATGTTTCTGCACGAAGTCAACGCGCAGGCCATCGGTTCGGCGAGAGCAGCTTCCTTAATTTGCGATTCAGATACTTTCCAAACACCTTTCCTCGCATAACTCATGTCTACGGAAAGATATTCAGTCATAGCACCGTTACTTGGAAAACTCCTATTTCTACAACCCTCGGGATTCCCGCCAATGCACTGTTCACATTCCCCACAGTTTACGAAAGGAGCCACCGCAACACATTCTCCGACTTCGAAACCCTCCACCTTCGATCCAACTTCCACAATCCTTCCCGAGCATTCATGACCGAGAATAGTAGGAGGTTTTATCATAGGATGGCCCTGTTTGAAGGTCTTTATATCAGTAGAACAAATGAATGAATACATAATCTTCACAAGGATTCCGTCTTCCCCGATCTTTGGCTTCTCGACGTCTCTGATTGAGAGCTTTCCAATTCCTTCGTACATCACTGCTTTCATACACAAACCTCCTGTTAGGCAACCAGTCTCTGGGCAGTCCTGATGTCAGTAAATAATGTAGTTATATATCCCCTGGAGAGAGCAGCGCGGATTCCGTCGGCTTTATGCTCTCCAGCGCTTAAACATATCTTTTCAGGCACTTTCAGCAATTCGTAGAAGGGTATACCCAGTAAGATGTCTTCGATATTTCTACAGATGATATCTCCGTCCTTGTTTAGAAATCTCGAAACGATATCGCCCACCGCGTGCTTTCGAACAAGCTCGAGGATGATTTCTCCGGGAAGGTTTGAATCCAGTACCGCAGACATACCGGCGGGGGCACCCAAACCAAAGATCACGGCCTCCAGATGAGCCCATTCATTCACGACATTCTGAACTGACCCCACTTGAGTCATCATATTAAGCTGTTCGGCATTGTTGACGATTGCCGGAGCGGAAAGAAATACCGGTGTCGCACCCAGAGAGTTCGCCATCTTCTCAACAATATTGTTGATCTGATATGTTTTTTCCGATTGACCAAGACCACCGAGAAGAGGAACGATCTTCATCTCAGGTAGCTGTCCCAATTTGTTAGGAAGACTCATTACTGCCTCATAAACAGTGGTTCCCCAGCCTAGGCCAACGGATTTCTTCCCTTCGATTATTTTCAAAATGTTGTTTTGAAAGGACAGTGAAATTCTCTGTTTGATTTCCTTTTCTGTTCCTTCTACGGATGCAACGATATGTGCTTCTCTAATTGAGAATTTTCTGCAGAGCTCTTCCTCGAGTGCGCTAAGGTCAAATGAGTCCGGTTCTACGAGTTCGATCTTTACCATTCCAAGTTTCCTGGCACTTGTTAGCAGTCTAGAGACCTTTGACCGAGAAATCCCAAGTTCCGAGGCGATCTGTTCCTGGTTCATCTCGTTAACATAGTACATTTCTGCGGCTCTGTAAGCGAGACTAACTTCATCTCTCTTCATCCCCTTACCTCCGTTTGAATACCTCTCTTGCTCTCTTGACGAAGCTGGGCCTATCCGTATCCAAATAAAGGTTTCTTCCAATGGCCGCACCTGCAGCTCCCGCGGCCGCTGCTTCCTCAAGAGAGGCGAAAAAGTCCTTGGTCTTTTCACCACCGGCTATGATTACTGGAACGGGACATGATCTGATTACATACTCATAATCATCCGTGATGTTGGTTTTCACTATATTCGCACCAAGTTCGGCTCCTATTCTTGAGATATCCGCAATCACTTTCTTGGAGAAATACTCCTCTTTCCTGTATGGCAGCATCTCTGCAATCACAGGAATTCCATATCTTCGATACTCCCAAATCGCTTTGCTAAGATCGTGCAATGCCTCGGAATCACATTTCTGGCCTACAATTCCCATGACGATAACTCCATCTGCTCCTATTCGAAGCGCCTCCTCGGGTTCCAGAAAATACTTTGTATTTTCAATATCGCCGGAAAGCGACGAACCGGCATGAGTCACTCTCACTATAAGAGACTTACGACAGTCGAATTCATCAATGAGAGAGGCTATCCCGGGATTGAGAATGATACCGTCCACATCCAGCTTCTCAACCTCCCGAACATAACTTTCTATGTCCTCCAGCCCCTCAGGCACACCTGCAAATTGCCCGTGATCAGCCGCTGCAAGAATTAGCGATTCGCCACATAGCAATCTATTCAGTCTTCTCTTCAGTCCGTTCACCAAAACTCCTCCATTTCTTTGCACAAACGTGTATCACGTTTTCTCACTATTCATAATGCTATCACTTTTCCCGTATCAAAGTCAACCGTCTTTTGAGTAGAATTAGTTATGATGCATCACGCCGTAGGAATCGGTACATGGTAGGCTTTTGCAACTCTTGATTATTGGGGCAAAGAGATTATTGAAGATCTCGAGGCCAATAACCGTTAGTCGACCCAGAGCGGTAGCAAATTCATCAGAATTCTTGCTGCAGAAGAACTGAATCATTAACGAAGCTCAAGAAGTCATTTGGATCAACGAGTACCCAAGTTCCTCAGTGACTTAAGGTCCCTTTGTCATTGTGAATCTAATATTCAGTGATGTCTCCAAGAGACCTAACTGGGTATTAATCGAAACTCTGTTGAGTTTACCAAAGGATTCAAGAGTACTTCTATGCCGGAAGACTCTGACCGCTTCTTTCGTTGTCCTAATGTAAATTCTAGAGATCCGGAGCAAGACTCATTCACGTTTATCGAAACCCTCTTCAAAAAGTAGATGTATTATCTGAGATACACCCTAAGTATTTCTTTGCTGGGAGATGATGCCAGTTATATAATAAATACCCACATGGTTGCTTCGTTCCTGAATGAAAAGCAACCTGTCTCTTTCAAGGAGGAGTGAGAAAATGCTTGAGAAAAGGAAGAGTATCGCGACTGTTCTCTTGATCTTACTTGCCTTTTCAAGTTTGTTATTCTCTGCAACTGGCAAGACTGTTCACAACCTCGTTATTATGGGTACGACAGACATGCATCAGTACATTATGCCCTACGACTACATGGGGGATAAGCCGAATGAGAGTATTGGTCTCGCAAAGGTTTTCACACTCATTGAAAGGGTCAGAAGCGGAAACGCAAACACTCTGCTGTTCGATACGGGCGACTTTATCCAGGGAAGTCTAGTAGGAGACTACGAGGCCGATGTTAATCCTCTTGAAGGCTTTGATTTTCAGACAATCGTGCGGGCTTATAATTATATTGGCTATGATGCCGTTTCGGTAGGGAATCATGATGTCACTGACTTTGGTCTCGAGTTTTTTGAACGCGCAAGAAGCAACTCTGTCTTCCCCTGGGTCTCCGCAAATATCAGAATGGCCGAAGATCCAAAGGATTTTTTGGTGAATCCCTTCGTCATTCTTGAAAGGGAAGTGGACGGAATCCCAATTAGGATAGGTGTGATAGGCTTCACACCTCCACAGATAATGAGCTGGGGAAGGCGTCATCTAGAAGGAACCGTGTTCACCCAGACAATTATAGAACAGGCGGAGAAATACATTCCTGTTCTTAAAGATCAGTCGGATCTCGTTGTTGCAGTTGCTCATACCGGAATATCCACAGATGAAATAACAAGCTATGATGCTCAGGAGAATGCGGCTTATTACCTCGCTCAGGTCGAAGGAATCGATGCAATGATTCTCGGTCATCAGCATTCTCATTTCCCTGGCGATTTCGCAGATATCGAAGGCATCGATAACGACAAGGGGCTGATCTTTGGTGTTCCGACTGTACAACCCGGTTCCTGGGGTTCGCATTTAGGTATCATTAATCTCGACCTAGCTTATGACTGGACTACTGGAGAGTGGGAAGTACTAGATGGTTCAGCTTCGCTCGTTCCTGTAACTCCTGAAGTTGAGACTCATCAGCAGCTTGCTGAGCTGGTCGCTCAAAAACATGAAGCAACTATTGAGTATGTTAGGACTCCAATAGGCTGGACCGACACCGAGATAACTTCCTATTTCTCAAGAATCATTGATAACCCAGTCACACAGATCATCAATGAAGCCCAAATATGGTGGGCAGAGCGTGAATTCGCTGGAACTGAATATGAGTGGCTTCCTGTTCTTAGTGCTGCAGCACCTTTCATTGCCGGCAGGCAGGGGCCGACATATTTCACACACGTTCAAGGAGACATAACGATCGGCTCGATAACAGACATTTACATCTATCCGAACACTATCTATGTGGCAAAACTCAACGGAGAACAGATAAAAGACTGGCTCGAGGCGTCGGCAAACAACTTCAACCAGATTGACCCATATTCCACAGAACCGCAGCATATTGTCAACTACGATTTTAGGGAATACAACTTTGACGTAATCGAGGGAATCGATTATGTTTACGACATAAGCAGGCCTGCTGGCCAGCGCCTGATTTCTGCGACCTTTGAAGGCAATCCGCTTGATGCGTCAATGGAGTTCTTGGTAGTGACAAACAACTACAGGGGGAGCGGAGGAGGAAATTTTCCACATGTGGCAGACAACGTAATTCTGGCGACAACCGAGATAAATCGTGAAGCCATAATCAAGTACATACAGTACATAGGTGAAATTGATCCAGTTCCGACGAACAACTGGAAAATCTTGCCGATTGACACGGCCGGGCCACTTCTGTACCGTTCTTCTCCCGAAGGCGTGGGATACATCGAGAGGAATGCAATACGAGGAATAGAGTTCCTTGAAGTCGATGAGGCGGGATGGGGAATCTATGAAGTTGATTTAGTAGAACTCGCTAAATACCTTGAAGATACGGTAATGCAGGAAGTTAAGTAGCTTACTTTTAGAAAACGGGCCCCTTACGGGGCCCGCAATTTATTTTCTGTCATTTCGATCTGAAACTACAATTACGGAGCCCTGTGACTATTGTTGAGGAGCGATGGTCTCCAACTCAGAAAGAAAGTAGTTTCTGTCCTGCTCATCCTCGATCAGATCGGCCGCTTCTATTGCCAGTTTCATATACTCATCCATACGGTCGCGTTTTCCTGCGATCATGTAGGCTCTTGCAACGGCTTCATAGCCAAAGGCAAGATCGAAACCACTTATCGCATTGTCGGTACAATACTTAAGTGAAAGCTCGCCGTGATACAAGGCCGACTCTGCCATGTTGAGTAAAGAGTAAACTCTGGACACCTGCCACTCACCCCTTGCAAATTCGATCGGGGTACCTACTACTCCCCAGTGGAAGCGAGATGCGTGAGCGGCATGTATCATAAGAAGGTCATCTTCTGCAGTTCTGTCTTTCTTATCTATGAGGTCCCATGTAAGGTTGAAGTTCACTATCGCCTGCTTTTTGTGCCATTCCTGCTCCGTAAGCTTTTCGGAATCCATAACAACCATCCTTTCCAGGATAACTCTGTCTTCCTCCCGCATCCCAATTCTATCACTGGTAACAAGGAGAGCAATGAGCTGGAGCGACTCACGAAGAATTCAAGGTACCTGAAGAGGCTAGATTAGTAGCAATAGCCATTCGGCTAATTGGAAAGCCCTTATTGTGCAAGAGAGAAATCTCGAGGGTGATTTGCATGCTCCAATATTGAACAACACAGAATCCTTAATCCCGTTCTGTAACTCAATCCCCAAAAAAATTGATTCATGAGAAATATAGCTCTATCAGAGCTAATCAAAGGGATTTTAAACTGATCCAGTGAGACTATGTTTCAAGCATTACATCAAGATCCACCCAATGCGAATAAGAGATCAAGAGCATCGAGAATTCTTTCAGCTTTGTCGACCACTATCAGCTGTACCCCGGTTTGCTCCGAGAGCGCGGAGAAATACTCACTTGGCCCTTCCGGCGACACCAGGATTATGTAGTCGACTTTTGGCATAAGCAAATCGAACGACGGCCTCGGATCGCTTTCTGGTGAAGTGAAGCCACCTTCAATGTGAACTGCCACGACGGGAACTCCTCGCGCTTTCGCTATCGATATGAGCTGTTCTATTCTGTGGATCTCCTGCCCTACATCGATTTTCTCAACACCGCATAAGGTATATAGATCCCCCTCGACCATGGCACCGGGGGCAATAAAGAGTGTTCCGGGTGCATTTTCCGAGTCGAGCTTCTCCAAGAACTCTTCGGGTTTCAACTGAAGGATGTTCTCGTAACCAATTCCGTTCATTTCACAGACTAGAGCGAGAACGTCTGATGCAGCACCGTCGCCTATCGCCGTTGCAATAATCGGCGGTCTTGCAAGAGGCTCGATAGCGCCTGCGTGAAGCGGCGAAATTAGAAACGCGATGAATATGACCGATAAAAACAATGACATCTTTGATTTCATGTATTCCCCTCCACAATTTTCGGTGTCAGTGTCAAGACACAGCATAGAAACTGTCCTTCTCATGCAAACAACAAAGAATGTAATATGACTAATTTTATCAAATTTAACTCTTATCTGCACAAGGACAGCTTTCTTCGCTTGAAATCCCCATTCTGTTGCTCTCAGTTAGAGCTCGAATATCTAAGAGAAGCATCCAGAAACTCATTCACTCTAGAAAGATAACAACTCTGCGCTACGTAGTCCATAAAATATATAAATAGAACACATTTCATCGGTTTTATTGACAGTATGCTGGGATATTCCTATCAAAAGTTTGATAGCATTGTTGAAAATCATCTTGTTCGTGACGACCACCGTGACAGCTCTTGAAAAGAGCCTGGATTACTATACATCACAGAAGGAAACCAAATCCAAAATGGAATGCACAATCACATTCGATGATGAAAGAGAAATAATCAAGAGTCACTGTCCTCAGATCGATTCAAATGAGAAGCTCTATGAGTTCATTGAAGAAAGAGACATTCAGAGAAAGATAGAGGAATGGCGAGATATTCTTCACAGGCTTTGAAAGAAATCTTTTCACAGGGATCTCGATCTAGTGGAGCAGAATCCAGATTGGGCCGATGACTTCACCGAAGCTCTGAAATTCGTTCTTTCACAATATGGGCGGAAGAGACAGGCGGGCTTTGCCGAGTTCAAGCGTGACTGGAGCGGTTTCTTCAATCCCAGTGAGTTACTGGTCGAATACTCGGTCGAGGTTTCAAAATCAGATCTTCCGGATGAAGACAATCTAAAGATCTGGCTTCCCCTTCAGCTGAACAGGTTAGGACAGGACATGATCGAGATAATTGGCATAGTCCCGGCCGAAACCCTTGTCGACTATCCTAGGACCGATGGGAAGATTGCCTGCATGCTTCTTTCTTTTGATCTAGGCTCACTGGGGAGGATCTAGCCATAAAAATAGTGTTCTCTTTCAGGCATTTCAGGCAGGAATTCGACGTCGATTTTTCGCAAATCGGAGAATATGACATGTAACGCCCTACATACATGGAGAGTGCCCTTTCTACCGAATCAATTTATTACAACGAAGAGATGAAGGACCTTGTCGGAAGGATCGTCGGAGAAGAGAAAAACCC
>NZ_JFHJ01000583.1:0-26915 GCF_003666285.1 Mesotoga sp. HF07.pep.5.2.highcov
CCGCACGTCGGAAGCTGGTCGGTAGAAAGTATGCAGTCAATGGTAGATGGTACCATAAAGAACATAGAAGGCTTTCTTCGCAATGGGAGACCTGAAGAGTATGTAGATCTTAATGAAATGTATTAGAATCCGACTCAGAGATTCCAGAAAATGTTTGCTGCAGAGGTTCTAGCGGTCCGTTGTGCTAGAATCAGTTGAGAGAGTTTTCAGGAGAGGTGCTGTAATGCCGCTTATCAAAGGACGAAGACGTTTTTTCCCCAGCAGATTATCAGGCTTTACAAGAAGCCTCTCTGCGCGCTCTCTTATTCTGCTTTCTATAGTTATTGTTTTAGCACTAGGGATTTCTCTTTCTCTTGCCGAAATAAATCGCGGAAGAAAAGAGTTTTCCAGAAAACTTCTTAGACAGGCAAGATTCCTCGAGAACGGGCTTGACATGAAGGAACTTTCTAAACTGGACGGTAATGCCGATGATATGAGCAAACCCGAGTACTCAAGGCTTAAGCAGCAATTAATTAATATCAGTGAAATCTTTCCTGATTTTCAGTATGTTTATCTAATGAGCATTAATAGTGATGGAAACATGGTTTTTCTGGTTGATTCTGCCATTGCAGGTTCGGAAGATGAGTCGCTACCCGGAGAGCTCTGCGAAGATAAAGATCTTCTCACGGTTTTCGAAACAGGTCGGGGTGCCGTAATGCCCTTAATGCCTGACAAATTGGGAACGATGATTACTGTAGCTGTCCCAGTAGTTGATCCTGATTCTGATGCAGTGTTTGCGGTTTTAGGCATCGATATCGATTCAGAAGACTGGGGCGGCCTTAATCTGTCCTATGCATTATTACCGATAATATTTTCACTTACTTTAGTTTTAATAGCTTTCATTTATTACTTCTTGGTTAGGTGGAGAGAACGACTTCCGTCCGAAAAATTGGAGAAAAGGTTTGTAAGGTATTTAGACAGTCTGATATTTCTTGTAGTTGGAGTAACAGTGACTTTGTTTTCCACTTTTATTGTACATGAACAGCAAAAGGAGCTGAGAAACAGTGCTTTCATTACCCTGGCTGAAGGTCGGGCTCATTATGTGATCGAGAAGATAGCTAATCTGAGGGACTATGAACTTGAGGGACTTTCGCGTTTTTTCGAATCAAGCTGTGTGGTTGAAAAAGACGAGTTTCGGAACTACACGCAGTCTCTGACTTCAAATGGGCTTATGAATACTTGGTTCTGGGTAGAGAGAGTTAAGGTTTCCGAATCCCCTTCGTCCGAGTCAAGATCTGGACAAAGTGATTTTGAGCAGTTCTCCATTTGGAACTTTGAATTTGAAGATGAAAACGTTGATACCTTTAATAGTTCTGAAGAGTTTCGGTACCCCATAAAGTATGTTGAGCCATTTGAAGAGTATGGTACTCTTGCAGGATTGGATTTGGGCTCCAATCTGCTAATTAGAGCTACAATAGACAAAGCCATCTCTTGTGGACTCATTACGGCTACTGACCCCTTTGTTATTCCTAATCACGATGACTCGGGACCACATTTCTTAGTCTTCAAGCCGGTTTTGGGAAACTCTAAGGATTTTATCGGGCTTGTTGGCGCTCTCGTTCACCCAGAATCTTTTGTGAAAACATTACCCGTGCTTGATAGCGAAGGGGATCCAAAGGTTATTCTTGGACTGTATCAGATACTGGAAGACGGGTCACCCTACTTACTCTTTTCTTTGGGTCATGATTATGCATTCTCAGTCAACCCTTCCGCACATTCTTCCCTTTGGCACTACGATGTCGGCGAACTCAATCTAGTAATTCCTTTCTTTGTATTTGGTAGAGTCTTTGCTGTTGTGGCGCACCCTGGACCCGACTTCAGTGCCGTTTATCCTTTGGACAACTGGATCTTGGTTCTTGCTTTTGGATTTACTTTGACGTTTTCACTCTCTCTCTTAGTAGGTTATCTAACGAACAGAAGATTTCATCTTGAAAGAGAAGTCAGGGAAAGGACCGAAGAGCTGAGAGAAAGCCTTGGTATTCTCTCTCAGACAATGGAAGCATCGATAAACGTTCTCGCTTCTGCCGTAGATCTCAGAGATCCTTATACAGCGGGTCATCAGAGAAGGGTTGCGGAGTTGTCCGTCGCCATTGGAAAGAAACTTGGACTTGAAGAGGATAGAATAAGGGGACTTCGGCTTTCTGCGATGATTCACGATGTGGGGAAGATTCAAGTGCCCGCGGAGATTCTGAGTACACCAAGAAGGCTCACGGATTTGGAGTTCGATCTAATAAAACTTCATCCCGCAGCGGGTCGTGAGCTTTTCAAAGATATCGAATTTCCTTGGCCTGTTGCAGATGCGATTTACCAGCATCATGAGCGACTCGATGGCAGCGGATACCCTGAAGGCATCACGGGAGAAAAAATCATTTTGGAAGCGAGAATAATTGCCGTGGCCGATGTTGTAGAAGCAATTTCATCGCACAGACCTTACAGGCCTTCGTTAGGTATCGATGCGGCCTTAGACGAGATCAGAAAGGGCAAAGGCAGGCTCTTCGATCCAGAAGTAGTAGATGCCTGCCTTGAATTGTTCGATGAAGGATTTTCCTTTTCAGACTGATTTACTGCTTCCGGTCAGATTATTTGAATACTATGTATTCTAGTGAGAACTGCTACACTGTGAGAAAAGATGAATATAACGCGAATGGTGAAGTCTTGTCGCCGTAGGAGTTGAAAATGATGGCCTTTTCGATATTTCTAAGGTTAATAAGGGTGAAACAGTGGCTCAAGAATCTCTTTGTGTTCGCTCCCTTGATTTTCTCTTCAAGCCTTACCGACACGGTATCGGTTTTAAGAGCCATACTGATCTTCTTTGCTTTTTGTCTTGCTTCTAGCGGCGTTTATATTTTGAATGACATAAGAGATCGAGAGAGTGACAGTCATCACTCAAGGAAAAAAGAACGACCAATAGCCTCTGGTCAAGTCAGGGTTTCAAGCGCTGTGATTGTTTCTTTATTGCTTTTTGGATCAGCGGCAGTGATTAGTTCTTTACTCCCTTTTTTGTCATCGCTCTTCTTGCTGCTATATATCGTTGTGAATCTTTTCTATACCTTGAAGGGTAAAGAGCTGGTACTGATAGACGCCTTTTGTATTTCTGCCGGTTTTGTGATAAGAGTAATGGCTGGTGCATACGCTATTGAAACGACTCCAACCGGATGGATTGTGGTGACCACATTCTTCCTCTCACTTTTCCTTGGGTTCGGCAAAAGAAGGAACGAACTGCTTTCTCTGAAAGAAGGTAGCAATGATCATCGAAAGGTGCTTAGCCTTTATAATGACAGATATCTTGATTATTTGATGATTGCAACGGCATCTATAACGATAATCGCATATACGCTTTACTGCTTGGACCCATCGACAATTCTGAAGTTCAACACGGATAAATTTGTATACACCGTTCCATTTGTGACATACGGGGTTTTTAGATATCTGCTTCTCCTTTTCAGAAACGGCGAAGGAGATCCAACGGAGGTTGTGACAAGAGATACTGGGATCGTGCTTACCGTTCTGTTTTGGATAGTATCTGTTATGCTGGTAATCTATTTACCAAGTTTTCTGTGAAGGGGGATGTTGAATGAATCTGACTGAAGCCTTGATTCTTGTCATAGCAATAGTCTTTAATGCAGTAGCAAACATCTTGCTGAAACATGGGATGCAGAACGCGCCTGATATAGGAAGCGTTGGACTTAAAGGGATGCTGATAAACTCTGTTACTAACATCAGCGTATGGCTTGGACTGATCTCATTTGGTGTTGCATTTATCTTCTATAGTGTGGTTCTGACAAAGATGCGTTTGGGAGTTGCATACCCGATAATGACAAGTGCAGGATTTGCGATCGTTACCGTTGCAGCAGTTTTCCTGTTCGATGAAAGACTCAGTGCAATGAAAATTGTCGGAATCGCTGTTATTGCTTTAGGAATCTGGCTTGTTTCAGTTGCAAAATGATGGAGGTATTTCGATGAAAAAGACGAGAGTAGCTATAATTAAGACCAAACCTGAAACCGTATTAGATGATTACAGAAGACTGGCCAAGCTAGCTGGAATGGGTGAAGCGTTAGATAAGACCGCAACTACAATCTTGAAGGACAACATATCCTGGCATCTTCCTATGCCTGGTGCCAACAGTACACCATGGCAGCTAGAAGGAGTCGTACTGGCATTAAAGGATGAGGGAATGAACGACATCGTATCGGTTGAGAATAAAACCGTCGTTACGAGACCGAAGTATGGAGAGAAACAGAACAAGTATGACGTCGTGTACGATAAGTTCGATATCCCTGTTCTGTACAACTTCGAATCGAAAGATATGACCTGGATTGAGTACACACCGAAAAGCAAACTGATGGTACTTCCAAAGATCTTTCCAGAGGGAATAAAACTGCCAGACTACTTTTTCGGGAAAAATATAATCCAGCTCCCAACGATGAAGTGCCACATATATACGACAACTACTGGTGCGATGAAAAATGCGTTTGGTGGCCTGCTCAACGTTAAGAGGCATTACACCCACTCATGGATACACGAGACACTGGTTGACTTGCTGAAGATACAGAAGGAGATACACACGGGTCTGTTCGCTTTCATGGACGGCACGACCGCAGGGAATGGGCCGGGACCGCGGACAGTGATTCCCGTGAAGGCAGACTACATACTTGCCAGCGAAGATCAGGTCGCAATAGATGCCGTCGCAGCGAAAATGATGGGTTTCAACCCGATGGACCTGAAATACATTAGGCTGGCCGATGAAGAGGAACTCGGAAATGGAAGACCAGAGAACATAGAACTTGTCGGAGACGACATTTCCGGTGTCAACTTTAAATTCCATGTTGGAGACAACTTTGCGAGCAGAGTCGGAGATCTGCTTTGGTTCAGTCCGTTGAAGGTCTTTCAGAAACTCTTCTTCCACACACCGCTTGTGAAAATCTTTGTTGCCGCTTCGGACACTTATCATGACAAGTACTGGTGGAAGAAGCACGGTGTCAAGATATTCGAAGAGTGGAAGAAAGAGAGTCCCTGGGGCCGTTTATGGGAGAGCTATTGATAGACAATTCATTGTGCGAATGAAAGCTTGGGTGGGGAAATCATGGCCGATCATCACTTGAAATTTGCCCTGAGTGCGAAAGCGAGAAGCACCGCAGTTGTCTTTTTGTTTGTCTTTGTTCTGTCATACGTCTTCACCTCTGTCAGTGTCTGGACGACAGACAGCAGATTTCTGACGGTGTCGAGATTTATTAGAGTATATGGGCACGAGAACTTAATCAGAGGCACGGGGTATGCTCCGGAGCAATATCGTTTCGGTGGATTCTACCTTGTTGAGAACTTCTTCAAGTACATCCCTTTAAAATGGTATGACGTATATAACAGCAACCTTTCCGGTTTGCTTACTAGTGAGGAAGCCTGGACAGACGAGATGCAGAAAAACGTCGACAAGTTCTTCCCCCAGGACGACAGGGAAGAGATGATTGGCGAAGTTCAGAGGGTAATTGATGAGACTTTAGAATCATTCTTCCCGGGCAACGCTCTGGTTCAAAATCTTCTGCGGGGCATGATAGACGGTCTGCAATGGCAGAGCTATTTGACGAATATCGAAGAGACCCTGCTCACTCTTGGAGAGATGATACCGGAAAATATCAGGAATCATCTGCTAGAGGACAGCGAAGAGACAAGACTCGTGAACGGATATTTCACATCGAGATTCTTCCTCTTCATGATTCTTCTGACGATAATCTACTTTCTGTGCAGAGAGTTCCTGAACCCTGTACAGTCGCTGTTTGGAGTGGTTCTCTTCGCCGCTTTGGTTCCAATCGCCCTTCAAGATTTCTTGCAGGCCGAGACAGTCCTTTCATTGCTGCTGTTTTCCTCAATGCTCTTGCTAACAAAGAGGGACGGAAGTAGGCTAATTTTATTTCTCGTAACGATTCTCTGTTGCACGGCAAGAACGGATCATGCGCTGTTTGGCGCGTTGATTTATGGTCTGATACACGGAACTGAGTCTCTTAGAAGAAGACAATGGTCAAGAGCGCTATTCTCTGCGCTGCTTCTGATAATACCTGTGGTTGCGACGGCTCTTATCAGCGGTTTTCTCTTTTCTGAAGCCGAGTACTATGTCGATCTAATTCAGTTTGAGTTCAACATTACTCATATATGGAGCTGGATCTTCCCTTCGATTCTTCTTCTGTTACCGATTGTCTTTTTCTCACAAATCAAGCATTTCGAATTCTACAGAAAGACATGGACGTGGATTCCTCTGTTCGTAGGGACAAATTTCGTCCTTGGAAAGACCGCCGAAGTCAGGTTGTTCCTTCCTCTAGTTATTTATTCCATTCCTCTTGTCATAGGAGGTGTAATCAGGTCTCTCGAAGGAGAGAAGAATTTGGCGAACAGCCGGGAGGCGTGAGCGATAAGTCTGCTTTCGATCCAATATGTTGCACAAGCTTTGCAGCAGGCATCGCACATGAAAGATCAGAATTTCATGATTTGAAAAATGCAATGGTATTATCTCTACGTTCAAGCGCGAACTGCAGTAATCCGCAGAAATCTGGAGGTGAACCGTGGATAAAAAATTTAGCATGGGACGGGGGGTTCTTCTCCTTATCATTTTTGTCTTGCTTTCCTACATATTTACATCGATGACTGTGTGGACTACGGATGGAAAGTATCTCTTTGTATCAAGATACCTGAGAATAAATCAGCATAAAAGAGTACTTTCCGGAGAGAATTTCGCGCCTGATCAGTACAGATTTGGAAGTTACTACCTTGTGGAAAACCTCTTCAAATTCATTCCCATCGAGTGGCTCGATGAAAACAGTGAAGAGCTTTCAATGATGTTATTATCAGGAGACTACTGGACAGAAGAGAAAAAGGGTATGATAGACTCCTACTTTCCGCTGGTCGAAAGAGAGAAACTCGTCTCGGATTTAGAGAAGGTCATCGAAGAGCTTGTCGATTCTGTAACCGGCAAGAATCTTCTTTTCAACAATGCACTCAAGGCATTTGCAAGCAGTCTTAACTGGCAGGTCTACTTGACGGACCCTGCAACGACCGCTCTCCTTATTGGTGAAAGGTTGCCCGAGGACATCAAAAGAGCCGTGGATCTATCGAGTTATGAGAACCGGATTCTGAACGGCCATATCACGGCAAGATTCTTCTTCAACGTTTTGACCCTCCTACTCCTGTACAACTTCTGCAGACTCTTCTCTTCGCCTTCCGAATCATTGCTGTCGACCGTGGTCTTTCAGGCCATAATGCCCCTTACGACCATGTATTTCGGCTGGGAGACTTTTCATGCTGCAGCTCTTTTCATCGGTGGGCTGCTGTTGATAGCCAAAGGGGGCAGATTCTATCTTCTTTGCCTGTTGATGGTACTGGGATCGCTTTTCAGGCCGGATCATATGATATTTCTCTCCCTCATCTATCTCCTCTTCAATTTCAATAAAGGCCTATCCTGGTCGAAAAGAGCGTTAATTCTGTCCAAGAGTTTAATTGCCGGCGTGATTCCAGCTGCTCTAACTTTTGTCGTCAGTCGTTTTTTATATCCGAATGCGGAGTACTCTGTGGACTTAATTCAGTTGAGATACAATATCACCTATATTTGGTCATGGATCTACCCGCTGATCTTTGCGTCGATTCCACTGCTGTTTCTTAGAGAAGTGAAGCGCTACAGCTTTTTCAGGAAGACATGGTTCTGGATTCTTCCGTTCATTGTTATGAATTTTCTTGTAGCAAAAACCGCTGAAGTTAGATTGTTCACTCCAGTCATCGTTTTTTTCGCGCCGCTCATAGGGATAGGGCTGCAAAGGTTTTTCCCCGGCAGATCCATGGAGAACACGGCGATTGAATAATCCAGAGGCTCTCTGTCGAGCCCGATTGGTGCATCGTATTCTATACAACTCATTTTGGGCTGAACTGCAAGTTTTTTTCGATTGCCTTTTGAAAGAAGAATTCTAGCCAACTTATGGGATAATCTCGTATAATCAAAAGAGGAGGCTGCTTTATATGAAACGATTTCTACTGCCGTTCCTGATCGTTATTTCCGTTGTTTTGAGCGCAAAGACGGGGCTTTTTTTGAGCGTTTATCCTGTTCTCTCCCTGAACAACTACACAGTACACGATAGAGGGTACCAGCCTGACTTCGATGACCTGCGCAGTTACTTCTCTTATCCGGCATTTGCGACGGCCGGCGTGGAGTTGTCGGGAAGCAATTATCGGGCATTGTTCAGGCTCGACTTCAGGCAGGACATTACCTCTTTTCTTCGAGGAAGAAGCTGGTCGAACTTCCCGATCAGGCACAACGCTTATACTCTCTATATGGATACAGATCTTCCCAGGGTCGGCTTTGCTGAGTTTGAAAATGACTTCTTGAGAATTTCTGCCGGTAAGCGAAAACTTCACTTTGGTCCCGCGACTTACAATTTTGTGCTGTCGGAGACAGTGCCCTATTTCGAACATCTCTGGCTCGATCTTGGCGAGGAGGTTTTATCCGGTAAGTACTTCTACAGCTTCTTCGTCATATCTTCCGACCGTTCAATTTTTGATAGCCCTAGAACGCTCATCGGCCACAGCATCGGTTTTGAGGGCAGTTTAGCAAGAATCGGTATCGTCGAGACGAATCTCATCAGCAATACGTTTCCCGACCTGAAAGACATGAGCCCCTTCATGGTCTTTCACAACAACTACGCAAAGAACTCCAACGTTAACGCGGGCTTGTTCGTCGAATCCAAGATAGGAAGTCTGGATTTATACGGCATGCTCTATGCCGATGATATATTGATCCCCGGAGATAGAACGGAAAACCCCACTTCGTTAGGATGGTATCTTGGAGGGGAAGCCGCTTTAATTGATGGAGAGAGTTACGTGGGACCCGTGTTGTGGGACGGGCAGTTCGGTCTCAGGGAGAAGACTCTCTTTAGAGAATCAGGAGGGTTGAAACTGAAGTATGAGCACTACCATAGTACCCCGTATCTCTATAATAGAGGGTTTGAGGAAGGAAAATACATAAACCCGATCCGCTTCAACGCAGATGACATCGAGGGGGGTGCCTACCTCGTAATAAACGGCTTCTACGGGTTTCCGTACGGTCCCGATATCTCGCTTGACCTTCTCGGTCTTTCTTATGAAACATGTAAGATTTTCACGGAGTTGCGTATTGAATACATAAGGCAGGGTTCATATGGGATCGAAGATTTTTACGGCGAACCGTTTGAATTTGACTGGTACAAACTTGCAGAACCGATCACCAGAAAAGCGAGGCTTTCTCTTGACTTCCATTACAGCCCTGATGAGAAGCAGGAGTTCACCCTCTCTGCTTCCATGGCACTGAGCGGAAAGCCAGAATTGTCTCTAAAAGTGGGTTACGGGAAACTCTTCACCTTCCTGAAGTTCTGAGCCACTAGCCGTTAGAGTCTATTTCTCGAAAGAAGCCACCGAATATCTTTCGTTGCCTTTGTTCAACCAGTGCGCTTCAAATATCTTCAGATCTTCTTCCAGGGACAACCTGAAACTCTCTTCGCAGGATCCGAAGAAGTCGATAGGACTCACAGAAATGAACCCTCTATCTATACTCACATAGTCAAGATCTTCCTCGTGAGAATCGTAGAGGATTTCCTTCTTCATCCAGAATTCTTCTTCGCCCCATTCATTGACTTTCTTCTCAAACCAGCGCCTCTTAAGCAAACCGCCGGGTCTTGTACAGTTTATGCCTTTAATCCTGTTTTGAGGAACTGCCGGAACGTTAACATTTAGAACTGTATGCTTTGGAAGCTTGTTCCAGTCGTACTCCCTCACAAAGTTTTCCGAAAAATCAACCGCTGCGAGAAAATCTGGATTCTCTTCACTGGCAATCGATACCGCCATCGCTGGAATCCCATGAATTCTTGCTTCAAGCGCCGCCGAGAGAGTACCCGAGTACCTAATATCCACTCCCAGATTCTGACCGCAATTTATCCCACTCACTACCAGGTCGAAATTCCCTAGGCCCTTGATTACCGAAGCTGCCACTACACAGTCAGCAGGAGTCCCACTTGTGCAGAAGGAGGAAACATTTTCCACGGTGCTTCTTTCCCTTATTTTTACCGGAGTTAACCAAGTTATTGAATGACTTACCCCGCTTCGGTTACTTTCTGGAGCGATTATTGTGACCTCATGAGCTGCTGAAAGCCTTTTTGCAAGCGATCTTATTCCTGTTGATTCTATTCCATCATCATTAGTCAATAGTATTCTCAAAAGAATTCACCACCACTGATATTTTATCGTAAATTTCGAATTCTTTCTAAGCCTAATTATGGCAAGTGTTCAGTCATACTCTATTCCTTGATCACGGAGATTCGAACTGTAGATTAGCCTGAGAGAACTTCTAAAGAAAATCAGCAGAGGTACTACCCCAATTACCGATGCAGCACCAAAGAGATTCCACGAAGTGTAGTAGCTTCTCACTTCTCCCACATAGCTAAATATTCTAAGAGAGAAAGGCATCAGCTCCTGGCTGTTAAGAAGAATCAGGGGCGTGCTGAATGAACTGAACGACGAAACCATTACGTACACCAGAAGACCTCCGATTACAGGCAATGAAAGCGGGATTAAAATTCTCACCAGGTAGCCAGTTCCAGATAATCCTTCCAACAGGGACACTTCTCGGAGCTCTCTCGGAACCGAGGAAAAGAATTCAGCAAGAAGGATTATCGTAAGGGGAAGGGACTGAATGCAAACAACTATCCCAATCCCAAAGAGACTGTCAGTTAGACGGAGCTTATCGAATACGAAATACATCGGAAGCAGAGTATGCATTCCAGTGTAGAGACTGCCAAAAAGAATTATTGAAGCCAAACCTTTCACAAGCATCGACTTTCTCTGTGAGAAAAGGTATGAGAAGGGTATACCTGCCATTAGCAGGATTAAGGAGGCCCAGAAGGCGATAATAATTGTATTAAGAATATTCGACATAAGTCCGTCGGAAATGACTCTGCCAAAATTTGCTAGAGTCAATTCACTAAGTGAAGGCATTATGTCTGAGTCAGCGGCAAAAGAAAGCACAAGAATATAAATAACTACCAAGACCGTCGGTATTAGGCACAATACCATCAGTGTTCTCTTCAGCCAGCCCGGGATAGTGAAATCGATAATCGGGAACCTGTATCTTAGTGAGAACAAAATTAGCGGTACGCTTAATAGGGTAGCCGGAACTATTCCACTTACTCCCCTCTGTACTACTCCCAATACGGTTATTAAAGCTTCATATATCAAAAGTGCCCCTACGAGGAGTCTGAAAGTCTTCCTGAATCGTGGGATAATTAGGGGAAGAATTGAGTATCCTAAAATGACGGGGAGCAGAAGCAAATTCAAGCCTGTGAAAAGCCCAAGAAATACATGGGCTGCACTACTCAGAAATAGTACATGCCTGTGCCTTTTCGGAACATCCCCTCTTGAAAAGAGGGCACCCAGTATCCAGATTAGCGAAAAACCCCCAACAAACACCGCGTAGGCCGAAAGAAGCCCATAATCTTTAACAGAGCTAAACTTCCTGAACAAAGCAACACCAAGAAAAGTTGTCGAGCCGGTTAAGGTATTTGGAGTGAACCCCTCCGGCAAAAGAGGACCGTTACCAGTCATAAGAAAGACAGATGTGAATTCCTTCATTGATCTCGCAAGCTGAAAAAAGAAATAAGGAATAAGCAGAAATCGTATCTCTCCGAAAAGAATACTAGAGGTATAAATATCGCCTGTTCCGTCGATCTTCATTACGTCATCAAGTTCTTTAGAGACTCTTCCCAACATTCCGAGAATTATCATTGTAGACAGAGGTAATGAAAGCCAAATGCTTACGAAAAGAGAGGATGTAAATGCTTGAAAGGCGTTGAGAGTTATGTCGATTTCCGTTCCAAGGACAATGTTAAATAACGAATACCCTCCATATCCTTGGACAAGAGCCCTCCAACCCGAGACTGTAATGAATGAAGGTATGAACCAGCCGACTCCAAGAAGAATAAGACTGGCCTTACTTAACTTAGTTGCCTTTCTAAGTCTCAATGCAATTAAGAATGACAGCAAGATCTCAATCGATGTCTTGAGAGTAGACCACAATGCGGTAAGTCTAAGAGAGAGCTTGAAACCAGAGTCTCCAAGTACCTCTTCGAAGTTCTTCAGACCAGAAAAAACAGGGGCCTGTTGAAAGACCCCGTATTCTGTGAAAGAAATGTAAATTGCCCAGAGTATAGGCACAATGGTAGCTACTCCCAGTATTAAAGTCACTGGCAAAACCATGGACCACTTATTTCTAAGTAAAAGAGAGAGCAGGCACAGTGCAAAGAAGATCGGCAAAACTACCGACATACTATCTTATAGAGTCAATGTAAGACTGCGCACCTGAAAGTGCCTGGTCAACAGTCATTGCTCCACTATATATTGCTTGCAATGCGGGTTCTAGAGCCTCAAACAAAAGAGACTGATACCCCGGGAGATTCGGCATGAACTTACCTTGGTTAACTACCCATTCCAGCTCTTGAGGAGAGTCGGAACCGAATAGTGGATACTTGTCGTACTCTACAAAGAAGTCATGACTATGCTCATTAAGAAAGCCAATAAAACTCATGCACTGCTCAGAGGTATCACTATTGAATAGTGCAAAACCTTTAGAGTCAATGATACCACTTACTTCTACGCCTTCAATATTGGGAAAGGGTAACATCACGAAGTCGGGACCTTTCTCCCTGAATTTGGAGGCCATGTAGCTTCCCTGAAGCATTATACCTATCTTACCCTGAGCAAAGAGCTTGTTCATTGCGGCTCTCTCCAGTCTCGAAATCACTCCATTGTCGAAGTACTCCTTAATTTTAGATACTACTTCTCTACTTCCGGAGGCTCCAACATTTAGTTCGTACAGTTCCTCTTCGGACATGAGAGCAGAGACATAAGGGAACATTACGTAAGGAGATGTGAAATCAAATGCTATTGGGTAATCAACAACTCCAGTAAGGCTCTCCTTTATAGCTTCGAATTGATCAAAATCAAGTTTCTCTCCCAAAACGATACCGGCTTCTTCGAAAGCATTGAGATTGACAAAGGCGACCTGACAATCCGCGTAAAAGGGAACGGCGGTAATTTCGCCATTCCATACGTAGGCGTTCAGAAATTTCTGAGAGTAGCCAGTAAGACTGGCAAGATTGAGACTTAGACTGCGCCCAGATGCAGCGACATCACCCACATAAGTATCCTTTATCATAGCAGCATCGGAAGGTACCCTGTCTTCAGATTTATGTTCAGTTTTTCTTCAATCTTTGGGAAGTAAACAATCTCAACATCAATCCCTGTCTCTTCTTTGAATGCGGCGGCAGCATCCCTGTAGAATTTCTCCCCTTCCCAGCTAACCCAGAAGGTTATGCCAAACACTGCAGAGCATACTAAAATGACAAGGACAGATAGAAAGAATTTCTTCATTTCATACCTCCATGTTTAAAATTTCGAATAGAACTCGTTCGCTCTTGAATGGAGCATGTCTTAGGCGAATTCCTGTGGCATCGAATATCGCGTTCGCTATGGCAGGAATCGGTGTGTCGATTCCTATCTCCCCTATGCTTTTTGCCCCGAAGGGACCTGTAGGTTCATAGCTGTCGACGAGTCTGCAAGTAAGCTTTCCATAGTCCATCCGGGAAGGGACTTTATAAGTGAAGAAATCGTTGGTAAGCATCCTTCCGTTCTTTCCGTAAATGATATCTTCGAAGAGGGCCCAACCAATTCCTTGCATAGAGGCGCCTTCAAGCTGTCCAATCGCTTGTATGGGATTTAGAGCTACCCCGCAATCTGCATATGACACGAAATTCAGGAGCGCAATTTTCCCAGTATCGGTGTCAACTTCAACCTCCGCAAAACTCGCTGCAAATGGTGGAGGGGATTCTTCGCCCACGAAGGAAGCCGACTCCGAGATCTGTTGTTGATTGAAAGTATACATGTGCACAGTGCAGAGTTCAGACAACGATACAGAGGGACCGTCCTTACAAGTAATTATCCCCGACTGGAGCGACAGTTCCGATACACTTCTTTCCAGATACTTACCTGCTAGTTCAAAGAGTCTGTCCTTGACTTTTTCGGCGGCTAGCCTAACTGCGTTTCCCGATACATAAGTAGTACTGGAAGCGTACGCCCCTACATCGAACGGGGTGATATCTGTATCGGATGAATACACGATGACTCTTTCCAGCGGAACCGTGAGAACCTCAGCTGCAATCTGTGCAAGAATCGTATCACTTCCTGTCCCAAGATCGGTTGCCCCGACGAGAAGGTTGAATGAGCCGTCTTCGTTCATCTTTATTCTAGCCGCACCCATATCTACTTTTGGTATTCCCGAACCCTGCATTGCGAGGGCACAACCAACTCCTCGAACTTTACTTCCATTTCTGATCTTCTTCCCTCTCTTACTCTCCCAGCCTATTTCGTTCTTTCCAAGATCGATGCATTCTTGAAGTTTGCAGCTTTTCATAGTTTGAGGGACGCCTTCTCTTCCTTCTCCCATTATCTCGAAAATCGGAGATGTTTCCCCTTCTCTTATTGAGTTCATTTCTTTGAGTTTAAGAGGATCCATCTTGATCTCGTAAGCAAGCTCATCAATGGCACAATCGAGTGGGAAGAGGCCCTGCGGTGCTCCATATCCTCTGTATGCTCCAGCTGGAGGAAGGTTCGTATAAACTATGTCTCCACCAAAATGAACGGCTTCCACTTTGTTGTAAAGTGGCAAGGTCTTCGAACCGGAAACCATAAAAGTTGTGAGAGAATGTTCTCCATAAGCCCCTGTATTTGATATCCCATGGAGGATATTGCCTTTATCTTTCCATCTCTCATCGCTCCCACGGTAACATCGAAGCTCATTTCATGGCGGATATTTGTTGCCATAGAGACTTCTTCTCTCGTGTAAGTAATCCTTGCCGGTTTACCTGTCTTTATAGTAACTAGCGCTGCGTAGGGTTCGACTATCACAGACTGCTTTCCGCCGAATCCACCACCTATTCTCGGTTTGATCACGCGAATGTCTGCAATTGGCTTATTAAATATATGAGAGAGAATTCTCCTGCAGTGAAAGGGTACTTGAGTTGAAGTGATTACTATGAGCCTCCCGACGGAGTCCAAATATGTAAGCGCGTTGTGTGGTTCAAGCGCTGCGTGAAGCTGTGTGTCGATATGATAAGTCCTCTCGATCACAACATCACAAGTCTTGAGCGTTTCTTCGACATCTCCGAGATCCATTTCATAATGCGCCGCAATGTTTCTGGATTTGTCGTAGACTCCAGCACATTCGCTTTCATCGTGAATGATCGGCGCCCCCTCTTTTGTAGCTTCTTTCATTTCTAAGACGGCATCGAGGATTTCATACTCAACTTTGATATTTCTCAGTGCGTCTTTTGCTGCTTTCTCAGTCTTCGCAGCTACGATTGCCACTGGATCACCTACGTATCTAACCTTTCTATCCAGGAGAAAGGTGTCGTACGGCGACGGTTCGGGATAGCCCTGACCGGCCCTTGTATATGGTATCCTCTCGACATCACTGAAAGTGAAGATATCCACAACATCGTTAATTAACTTTGCTTGCTCCGTTTCAATATTTTTTACTAAAGCGTGGGCATGAGGCGAGCGAAGTAACTTGACGACTAGAGCGTCTGGCATGTCGTAGTCTGGGGTGTATACCGGTTTACCTCTGACTATTGCAAGACCATCCACCTTCCTTTTAGGTTTTCCTACGGTCACGAAGGAATCAGTCATCCAGTTCACCTCTCATCACTTTTGCTGCCTTCTTGATTGCTCTGTTCTGCGGTTCGTAGCCAGTACATCTACAAATATTGCCATTTAGCGCGAGTTTTATCTCTTCGTCAGAGGGATCGCTATTCTCTCTTAGCAGAGCTTCTCCTGCCATTATTAGTCCAGGGATACAGTATCCACATTGAGCACCCCCTTCTTCGAGAATAGCTTCCTGAATTGGGTGAAGCTTTTCTCCATCTGCCATTCCTTCGACAGTCTCGATGTTTTGACCGTCAACCGAGGCTGCAAAAGTAGAACAAGAGAGTATTGGTTTGCCGTTCAAGAGAACTGTGCAAGTGCCGCAACTTGCCGAATTACAGCTTCTTCTGACACTTTTGTAGCCGATTCTTCTCAGTACATCGAGCAGGTATTCTCCTGGATCGATATCGATATCATGAAGTTTCCCGTTAACAGTAAGAGCTATTTTCATGTGATCATCTCCTTAACCTTTTCAGCAGCTCTCTGGGCAAGGACGGACGCGAGATGTTTCCTGTACTCGAAAGAAGCGGTCATGTTAGATCCTCCAGAGAAGCTTTCGTAAACGAGACTTCTAACTATCGCAGGCATTACATCGTTTATCTCCAGGTCTACCATTGCCGCTTCGACGCTCTCGAATCTCGCTGGATACTGAGGTCTCGATCCACATACGACCCTGGCACCCTTTATTCGGTTACGTTCGGGAATAATTGAAAGACCAACATTTACGGTTGCAATGTCGAAAGTAGTCTTAGAGAACTTTTCGAAGGCCGAAACCCAGCCGTCTCTCTTCAACATTACATGGGTTATTAGAGGCTTTTCTCCTGTAGGTAAAGCAAAATAATCGGATACTAGCATCCTCTGATACCCATCTACCCCATAGATCATGAGACTAGAACCCGTTGTTAGAAGGCAGGTGCTCACATCCGACCATCCAAGTTTTGGAGCGACCGAGCCACCTATTGTTGCCATGTTCCTGATCTGCCAGGAACCCACTAATGAGAAAGCATCGTAGAAGAAGTCATCGAATTCCTTCCTGATAACTGGATCCTTTCTAAAGGATTCAATAGTCGTAGTTGCTCCGACAACTATTTCACCCTCCGTAACTGAAATTGTGTCAAGCCTAAGAGACTTCAAGTCGATTATCTTTTCAATTCTTGAGGACTCCATAAGTGCTACAATTGTCCCTCCAGACAAGAAAATCGAATGATCTCTGTCATTCTGCATAAGTTCGTAAGCCTCTTCGACTGTCTTAGGTCTGAAGTACTCGTTTACATTAGACAGCATTGTATCCCTTCTTTCTCCAGACTTTTAGAGTTCTATGAATCAGATTCCTTACTACAGTGGTCCGATACCAGGCGGTCGCTCTAACATCATCAATGGGTGTCACACATTTCATAGCTAGTTCGACAAACCGCTCTTCGTCAAATGACCCGTTCTTTGCAGAGTAGTATTCACAAGCCTCGATCGGTACGACAACGGTAGGCGCAACAGATCCAAAGGCAAGTCTAATTTCCGACTCAGAAGTCAACGATCCAACGGAAGCGACCGAAATGGCCATAGAATTCCTCTGACCAACCTTGTAGAACTGCGGAAAGAGAGCGTCAGTCTTCTCAAAAGTTATTGACTTCACGAATTCTCCTCTTGAAAGAGTTGTCTCCCCAGGACCCTTTATGAAGTCCACCACTCTTTCATGCCTCTCACCATTTGCGCTTCCTATTGACAAACTGGCGTTTGTGAGAACCATCGCAACTATCGAGTCCCCGGCGGGGGAGGCATTAACAATGTTTCCAGCAAGAGTGGCGCGGTTTCTAATCTGTGGACTCCCTATTTGTCTTAAAGCCATCTGTACGATTCTTCCGTGTCGGTCGATTATTTCGCTCTTCAAGAGTTCGGAAATCGTTACCCTGCAGCCAACTCTTATCTTATCGCCGAGATCCTCAATTGTGTCAAGGCCCTTTAGATGTTTAAGGCTAACTACAATCTTAGGAATCACTCTCTTCAACCTTATCTTTACGAGAAGGTCGGTGCCGCCTGCGAGAATGTGACTGCTTTCCTTCGAAAGAAGAGAAACTAGCTCCTCTTCACTGGTTGGCATTAGAACGTTGAATGACACTAACCTCACCTCCGGATTTCTCGAGCAAAATGAAGCTTTTAGCAAAATCTCAAGAACACCTCACCAGATTTGCAGTCTATCTTCTGGAGAATCTATATCGAATACATTACGCTCGCTGCCTTCTATTTCACGGATCTTCGCTCGTCCATTCTTAACAAGCTGAAAAGCACCCCTATCTCCAGTGATTTTCAAGAGCTCGGGAAATAGCTTCTTTGCTATGAATGTCGGGAAACCCTTTCTTCCGTCATACGCAAAGGAGACCATCTCATCTTCAGGGAGAAGTGACTCCAGAAGAAACTCGACATCTTCTCCGCTAACCAAAGGCATATCGGCAAGCATGAGTACAATCCCAGTGCGCTCTTCAGCACATTCGCAAAGTCCTCTAACTATGCTGGTCGAAATTCCCTTTCTGTAATCATCATTTATCAATATTTTGAAGCTTCCCGTATCGAATCTATTGAGTTCGAAGCCAGGCTTAATAATTAGAAACTTGTTAAGAACACCAACATTCTTCAGATTATCGAGAGACCATTGCAGAAGAGGCTTTCCCCTAAAATTAGAACAGAGCTTCTCATCTCCAAAGCGACTGGATTCCCCTGCCGCCAGAAGAATCAGCGAAACAGAATTACTTTTCATTAGTTTTCCTGAGGTTTTCTGCGGCGGTCTTAATTGCCTGGACAATCTTGTAGTAACCTGTGCATCTACAAAGGTTGCCTTCGATTGCCTCCATTATCTCTTCATCGCTTGGCGAATCGTTTCTATCAAGAAGGGCCTTTGCCGACATTATCATGCCTGGAGTACAGAACCCGCATTGGACAGCTCCTTCGTCTACAAAAGCCTTCTGAATGGTGTCTAGTTCCCCATCCTTTGAGAGACCTTCAATTGTGGTTACCTCGGAACCATCGATTTCGGGAAGAAGGACGAGACAGGAATTGACCGCCTTCCCGTCGATGATAACGGTACAGGCACCGCACTCCCCTTCGCCACAACCTTCTTTTGTCCCAGTTAGGCCCAGTTCATCACGCAAGAAGTCCAGAAGTCTCATATCTTCGACAACATCCATTGATAACCGTTCATTGTTGAGTGTGAAGCTGATCTTCATTTAGAGCCTCCTCAACTGCATCTTTTACCGGTGGCAAAGTCTCGACCTTTGGAAGCACATATGAAACGCTCTTAAGGTCCTTCAAACCATTTCCAGTTACCACGATGACAACACTACTTCTTTCGTTTACAATACTCAATCTTCTGGCCTTCCTGAAGCCTGCAAATGCCGTAGCGCCTGCCGGCTCGGCGAACACACCGGTTTCTCTGGCAAGTTCAATTATACTCCCGAGAATCTCGTGGTCCGAAACGGAAAGAAACAAACCATTATGCTTCTGTGTGTACCTGCAAGCCTTAAAAACGTCTCTTGGCTTTCCCACACTGATGCTGTCCGCAACCGTTCTTGCCTCGATATCTACTGGCTCAAATGGGTATCCTCTTTCATAAGCTCTCATTATTGCGTTTGAACCTTCTGCCTGAACTCCTACTATGGTTGGAATTTTAGAGATCACACCGAGCTTCATCAAATCTTCAAACCCTTTGTAGAAACTCGATAAGACAGTTCCATCACCTGCCGAAACAAAAACAAAATCCGGTAGTTTATCTTTCGTCTTGAGTGCGATTTCCATTGCACAAGTCTTCTTCCCCTCAAGCAGGTATGGATTTATTGCGCTATTTCTACAGTACCAACCCTTTGACATACCGATTTCCATCGACAAATCGAATACCCGGTCGTAGCTCGCATTTATTGCCAGAATTTTTGATCCATACACCTGTAGCTGAGTAATCTTGGCGGCAGGAGCTGTAGCGGGGACGAAAATCACGCTCTTCAGCCCACTAACAGCTGCAAATCCCGAAAGCGAGCTGGCTGCATTTCCCGTTGAAGCGCAGAAAACGGTATCAAAAGACTTTTCTTTCGCCTTTAAGACTGCAACAGCGCTTGCTCTATCTTTAAATGAAGCAGTCGGATTCCTGCCGTCGTCTTTAAGGAGTAACTCCGATACTCTGTATTTTTCTTCCAAAGAATGGTTTCTATATAGAGGAGTATTGCCTACGAAGAGCCTTGGAGTATCGGTACAATTCTCAAATGGCAAAAGAAAATCAAATGCCCAAATACCCCTGTTGTTGAGATCGACCGAAGAAGACTCGTAGTTTTCTCTCACTTGATCAAAGTCGTAAACGACTTCCAGGGTTCCTCTACGCTCGCCGCAAACTGGACAATAGTATTCCACTTCCTCTTCTGAAAACTCCTTTCCGCATGTTATACATTTGAGAAGAAACTTGCTCAAACCAGGACACCTCCGATTGCAGCCACTGGGCAAATGGATTCACAAAGTCCGCAACCAAAGCATTCCGCTGAATCTACCTCCACTTTTTCCTGAAGACTGAGTGCAAAATACGGGCAGACCTCCACGCAAAGACCGCATCTAGTGCACTTATCATGATCAATTATAGGATTTCTTACGGTAAAGGACTCTTTCTGGCCCTTTGCAGAGCCAACTGCTTCTTCAACGCTTTTAAAACCTCTCTTTTCCAGAGCTGAGGGAAGCGATTCGAGAATTCTCTTGAATATCCCCTTTCCCCTTATCAGGCTCCCGACAACATTTGAACTGCAGAAGCCCCGGCGCATAAGAAGTCTACGACATCGTCTGCGCTGACAATCCCGCCTACTCCAATTATTGGGAGCGTACAACCTTCACGAATTCTTCTCACCGATGAGAGGGATAGCCGCCTTATTACCGGTCCGCTAATCCAACCGAAACCGTCTCTGCTTCCTAAATAAGAACGATTTACTCTCCGATCCATGGGGTAAACCGGACCCAGTGAATTGATAGCGACGATTCCGTCACCACCTGATTCCTGAACAACTCTCGCCATCTCCGCAGGATCGGGAACCGAAGGATCAAATTTCAGAAAGACAGGCTTTTCGGTTCCCGCTTTTACTGCAGAGATAAGTTCTCTGATAAGCGACGGATCATCGGCAACATAATGAGTTGACAACTCAAAGGCATCTGCAAATTTGGCGAATCGTGGGACCAGCTTTCTTAAGTCCTCTGGTGAATAGCCTAGGCTAACGATTAAAGGAAGCGCTGATTCCTTCCTGTAATCTGGAAGAAATTCATTAAGCCATTTTTCAGGTGAGAATTCACTCCAAAGCTCTGTGTTTATTACGAAGTCCCTTTCTGCGATAATACATGGTCTGGGAACCTTGGCTGCAACCGTTGATATTGTTTTTGTTACCATTGCACCTACTCCCATTGCCTCTATTGCGCGCATTTTTCTCTGGTCGCCGGTTAGTGGCCCGGAAGCGGGCATAAGGGGATTCTCTAGATGAATCCCGGCTATCTCAGTAGCGAGTTTCACCAGGCACCTCCTCAGAACCTTTTTTCAAAAGCTTTGTAAAGCTTTCTAGCCTCTTTGTATATCTCATCTTCATTAACTCTTGTGGGTCTTCCTTCCGCCAGCACTCGTTCACCACCTACGAAAGCGTCGCTGACTGCAATGTTTTCGCATATACCAAAAAAGAAATGGTCGACGAAGTTCTCAACCGTGATTTCAGTCGGGCTCTTATAATCTAGAAGGATGAAGTCTGCGCTGCTCCCTTCCCTGATTGTACCAAGATTTACGCCAAAGGTTCTTGTTGCCAGATCGTAGTTTGAGCCAAAAAGCGAACGGCCGATATCACCTGAAGAACTTACTTTCGGATCACGGTAAATGTAATGAGGGCAAAGGATCAAGAACCTAACATCGTGACACAGGTTGAACCCGTACCCGTCATTTCCCAGAAGTATTCTTATGCCTTCATTAGCAAAGTTTCTCCATTCTGGAAAGCCAACGCCATTGTTCACGTTGGATTGACAGTTTACGACGATGTATCCTCTTGAATCTTTGACAAGAGCCCTTTCGGAAGGTGTAGTGTGGATGCAGTGAGCGTAGATCGAGTTTTCGGTCATCAGTCCTGCCCTGTGAAATCTTTCCAGAACTCTCGAGTCATGAACACTAACTGTGTATTCCTGATCTTCAGGTCCCTCCGCGACATGGACATGTATGGGAATCTTTCCTGCTATCTCTCTTGAAGCAAGGGAAAGCGTTTCATTAGATAAAGTGAAGGAGGCATGGAGTCCGAATATGCCCTTTCTGTATGCCGAGCTTTCGCTGCTAAAATCCAAATTCTCCCTTATCCCTTTATCGCGCCGCTCCGTTCCGTCTCTGTCCGAAACCTCGTAAGCTCCACAGTATCTTAGGCCAACCGAATTCACGGAAGAAGAGATACCTCGAAGAGAACCCTCTATTGCATTTGGAGAGGAATTATGGTCAAAGAGAGATGTAACTCCGCTCTTAAGAGATTCTATAGCAGCCACATAGGCGGAGATCTTGAGATCTTCTACTGTCATTGCTCTATCCAGTCTCCACCACAGTTGCTCGAGTAATTTCGTGAAAGACGAAGGGTTGAATGGAGCTACTCTTAACCCTCTTGCGAATGTTGAATATATGTGAGTATGGGCATTAACCAGAGATGGCATGAGCAACTTACCTTCGAAATAGAAGTTTTCGCCGTTATACGCGCTTTCTCCGGCTGCTACCTTGACTATCTTTCCATTTTCTACCCTTACGAATCCCTTTGGAATATAATCTCCATCATTTGTATAAATCGAAACGTTGTTTATCTGCATGCGCCTTTCTCCCAGTAAATGTTCTCTCTTTCAATGAAGCGTCCCGAGGCTTTCGGTAAAAGGATGTCACCGTTCTTAAAGGCGAGTTTCCCTCTGTGAATTACGGTTTCTACGGAACCTCTAAGTTTTATACCCTCAAACAATGAGTGGTCTGACCGTGTGTACCGTGACCTCGATACAGTGCTTTGCACATCCCTATCGACAATGGCAATATTAGCAATGCTTCCTGGGCCCAGAACTCCCCTCTTTGGAAAGAGGCCGAAAATTCTCGCTGGATTTGTCGAGAGAAGTGAGGAAACCCTTTTGAGATCACCGTCGAGGATCGTGTTGATGGTTGCGAAAGAAATACCCAGCGAGCCAGTACCGTTAGGTATCTTGGGGTAATCGTCTCGATTTTCCCATTTTTCCCTGTTGAGGAACGGGCAATGGTCTGTTCCGATAGAAGATATCTCTCCTTTACGAAGCGCAGATTGAAGAAGAGCGCGCTCTTGATCTGTCCTCGGTGGCGGGCAGTATGTGTTCAGGTATCCTTGATCGGTTTTTAGTGGATCATTATTAAGTAGTAGGTACTGCGGACAGGTTTCAAGTTTTGTGAACCTTCTCCAGTCGAGGCCAAGGGAAGAAAGAGCTTCAACTGTTTTACCGCTTGAAACATGAACGATATAAAGCTGTCCTTCTTCTTCCAGAGAGATAAGCGAAAGCATTGCAACTTCGGAAAGCTCACTAATAGTCGGCCTAAGAGATGAGATATCTCTGTAAGTTGGCCTGGAGAATTCTTTTTCCCTTTCTCTGATTATCTCATCGTTCTCCGAATGGGCCATCAAAACGAATCCAAGCTTTCTTGAAAGTGAAAGCAGACTGTAAATCATCCCATCGCTCGAACGCCTACCGGAAGAGCTATACGTAGTGAAAACCTTTATCGAGGGCATTTTGGCGGCTATTGACGATCTAGCGATTTCTTCCGCGGAGAAGCTCGGGTTGCCAGCCAAGGTTACGTGAAATGAGTAATCTACTCTGCTGTCCTTAGCTGCTGTCATTCGATCTTTTATAGCAGTTTCAAATTGCGCAAGATCGGAGATTGGATCGAGAAAGTCGATGAGCGTCGTTACTCCACCACTCAGAGCAAGAGCCGATCCAGATTCAAAGTTATCGGCAGAAGTGTATCTTCCAAGAGCCAGGCCTAGATGCACATGGGGATCTATGAATCCGGGAAGCAGGAAGAGACCGGAGCAGTCAATACTTTCTTTTGCCGGCAACTTCTCTTTAATCGAGGAAATCACTCTTATTTCCTCACCCTCAACGTAAACGTTTGCAGGAAAGAGTCCATTCTCCGTGCATACCGTTCCATTTTCAAGGGCAAGGTCGTAAGTCACGATCTTCCACCCATTGTAAGAGCCATGATAGCTTTGGCCGTGTGCAATCTGTTTTCTGCTTCGTCTATGACAACTGACTGTGGGCCGTCTATTACTTCATCCACTACTTCTCTGCCTCTGTCGGCGGGGAGTGCATGCATGTAAATGGCCCTCTTGTTAGCTAGATTCATTCTCTCTGGAGTGCATATCCAATCTTTGTTTCTTCTCACTTCCGTCATTATTTCCTGGGGATCGTCTGAAACATAGAAACCACCCCATGATTTCGGAATCACAATATCAGCATCTCTGAAGGCTTCATCCATATCGTGAAGTATCTCCAGCCTGGCACCGCTTCCTTCTGCATTCTTCTTCGCCAGGTCAACGATATCCGGCATTAAGTCAAACCCTTCGGGATATGCCAGTTTGACGTCCATTCCGTATCTTGTAAAAAGAAGAATCTGTGACTGGGGAACGGAAAGAGGCTTCAAATGGCTTTCAGCATAAGCCCATGTGATGGCAACTTTCAGCCCGCTAAGATTTGCTCCGAATCTCTCGCGTATTGTCATTATATCGGCCATGACCTGCATCGGGTGATAGATGTCATCCTGGAGATTCAGGATGGGTACATCTGCATTTTCTGCAAGAGATCGAAGGTAGGAATTCCCGACTTTAAACTTGCAGTGTCTTACCGCTATCGCGTGACCGTATCTTGAAAGGATCATCGCGGTATCCCTTGGAACCTCTCCATGTGCCGTCTGCATTGTCGATGGATCTAAATAATGTGCGTGACCGCCAAGCTGAGTAATTCCCGCTTCCATCGAATTTCGAGTTCGCGTAGATTGATCGAAGAACATCAAAAACACGGTTTTGTAAGGAAGCAAAGGTGTGGGGTCATTTGTTGCAAACCTTCTTTTGAGATCAGAAGATAAATCTAACATAAGGTCGATTTCAGTTCTGTCGAAATCTTGTGTGGTAATGAAGTCTTTGCCTCTCAAAATGCTACTCATTATGTTACCTCCTAATCTACATCTACTGAGAAAGTCTTAATGGAAGAAGAGCATACATGGCCGCCGCTTTAACTAGATGATCCACAGGGCACTGATCGTCCGGGCTGTGAGCGAAAATCTCATTTGCAGGACCGAATCCGACTGTCGGAATTGCAAAGACACCGGCCGTTGCGATTCCATTTGTGGAGAAAGTCCATTTATCGACAAAGGGCTCTTCTCCAAAGACCTCCCTGTAAGTATTTACTGTCTTCTGAACAATTTCACTACTTTCATCCATTACCCATGTCGGAAAGTACTTTTCGACTGGATAGACAAGTCCAGTGTACGAAGGTCTTTCGTAGAAAAGCTCCAAAATCTCCGCCTCTTCGCCTGAAATTCCTATAGCGTCTTTGAGTTCCTCTATAACCGTCTCTTTGGTTTCGCCTGCTGTCAGTCTCCTGTCAATCTGTATGGTGCATTCGTCGGCGACGGCGTTTTGAGATGGAGACTTGAAGAAGATCTGAGTCACTGCTATCGTTCCCTTTCCGAGGAAGGGGTCATCTCTCAACCTTTCATTCAAACCCTCGATTTGCTGAATGATTCGGCTCATTTTATAAATAGCATTGATTCCTCGTTCGGGAGCGCTAGCGTGACACGAGAGACCTGAAGTTCTAATTTGAAGTTCCATTCTTCCTCTGTGACCTCTATAAATGTTCAGATTTGTCGGTTCAGTAATGACAACATAATCGGGCCTTATTCCGTCCTCTTTAATAATGTATCTCCAGCAGAGGCCGTCACAATCTTCTTCCATTACCGTTCCTGTAATGTAAAGGGTGAAGTCTCCAAGAAGGTCTTCTTCTTTCATGATTTTGGCACCGTAGACCATTGCTGCCATTCCAGCTTTCTGGTCTGAAGCTCCTCTCCCGTATATAATACCGTCAGAAACCAGTCCACCAAAAGGATCTACCTTCCATAACCTTTCGTTTCCAACTTCTACCGTGTCGATATGGGCATCCATGGCGATGATTTTCTTGCCGTTTCCTATCCTTCCTAGAACATTTCCCAGCCCGTCAATCGTCACTTCGTCAAAACCGACTTTGTTCATTTCCACTTCGATTCTCTTAACCACCTCTTTTTCGCCGGCAGAGAAGCTTTTGATGCTAACCAGATCGCTAAGAAATCTCGTGAGTTCTTCCCGGTATTCTTCGGCCTTACTAAGAAGATGTCTAGACACTATTTTCACTCCCATACAGATGTATTTTCATAATTATGGCTGTCCGAATGTCATTGAGAAAAACAAAAGGTGAATTGATAGAGCTTTGATAATAGTATAGCTCGACAACCGCCAGTTCTCAAACATAATAACCAATCTATTAAAGCCTGCTCCAAATATCTTTGAAGGAAAAAACCGTCGGCTTTGCTTAAGGCAAAGATATAATCTTTAATGGGAGGTGATCTAATGAGAACTCTCGAAGTAAAGGACCTGCGAAGCAGAATTGGAACTTTTAATTTGGGACCGATAGACCTTTTCGTAGAAAAAGGGGAGATAGTCGGGCTAATTGGGCCTTCAGGCTGCGGTAAGACGCTTCTTTTGAGAACGATTGCGGGACTTCAAGAGCCACTGTCTGGCACTGTGACTATTAACGGAGAGGATGTCACTTTTCTGGAACCCCATCTCCGGGGACTCGCATTCGTGTTTCAGGAAAACGCACTGTTTCCGCACATGGACACACACAACAACATTGCCTTTCCGCTTTTGATTTCGAGAGACGAGGAAGCCGACGTTAAAGTCGCTAAGAAAGCTGAAGAACTAGACGGCCTCTCCAATTATCTTGACCGTTGGCCAAAAGAATTACCTGCGGGTATGAAAAAACTCACAGCATTTGCGAGAGAGACGGTGAAGAAATTCAATATTATAATGCTCGATGAGCCTTTTGAAAGACTCGACAAGAA
>NZ_JFHJ01000312.1:0-4440 GCF_003666285.1 Mesotoga sp. HF07.pep.5.2.highcov
GTAAGAAGCAATCCAAAGCTATTCGCACTCTACATAACTAACTTCAGCTGCGGGCCTGATTCGTTCTTGATCTCCTTCTTCAGAGACATTATGGGGAAAAAGCCATCTCTGATTCTGGAACTGGATAGTCATACGTCAGACGCCGGAGTGGAGACAAGGATCGAAGCCTTCGCCGATGTCGTCAGAAGCTCCCTCGAAAGAAAGACGAATTTGGGCGCGAACAATAGGGCGAAACGGCCAAAACTTTTGACGAACAACGGGGCATTCAGTATAGAGCTGCAGGATGGAAGACACATACCCATTACAGATCCTTCGGTCAAAGTAATCGTTCCCACCATGGGCGAGTTTGCAGCTCAGCTTATAGCGACCGCATTCGAAAAAGTCGGTATAAACAGTCACGTCCTTCCGAGACCGACCGAACTGGAGTTTCAACTGGGGAAATCCAACTCATTATCTAAGGAGTGTTTACCTTTTCACCTGACTCTGGGAAGCCTAATTCGTTACCTCGAGGAGAACAAAGACGACGAAAGCATATTAATGTACTTCATGCCAGACACTCGCGGCCCTTGCCGATTTGGACAGTACAGTACTTACATTGATCTCTGGCTTGACAAGAACAACGCGAACAACGTTCTCCTATTCTCTCTCAATTCTGAAAACGGTTATGCGGGCATAGGACTCAAGGCGAAACTGCGAATCTGGGCGAGCATGATTATTGCAGACGAATTTTGCAACGTTGAAAATGCCTTGCTAACACTGGCATCCGACAGAAATGAGGCAATCAAAGCGGCTAAAGAAGGTCGCAAGATTATGCTAGAGAGTGTCAAAAGAGACTCCTTCAGCGAAATGACCAAGAAACTGGAGGAGATTTGTGAAAACATCTCTCGCATTCCTCTGAAGAGTGATTTCGAAAGTGCACCTAAAGTCCTTCTCTCGGGAGAGATTTACGTCAGGAATGATGAATTCTCCAGAAAGTCTCTGGAGCTATTTTTCGCCGACAACGGAATAATCATGCATGCATCTCCAATTGAAGAATGGATATATTATCTCGACTACATTCTCCTAAAGAGATACGTACCGACCGAACTCGGTCCGCTCAAGAGGGGAACGAAACACGTTGAAATCCTTGTAAAACAGGCATTTGAGAAAAGGATTAAGAAGACTCTTGAAAAGAGCGGGCTTTATAAACCACACTTCGTCGACATCGAGTCCATGGTGATCACTTCTAAGGACTTCTTGAATCCGAAGCTTACCGGAGAGGCAATACTGACCCTTGGAGCAGTTTTGTTCGAATCGATAGATACTTACGATGGAGTTATTTCTATAGGCCCATTTGGATGTATGCCTACAAGGATCGCCGAAGCTATTGCAGAAAGAGGTCTGGAGCACCTGAGAGAAAACTCTAGCAAACTCAAGATGGAGATCTTCAAGATCGCTGGCAACATTCCAATTCTCTTCTTTGAGTCCGATGGAAACCCGTTCACTCCAACCGTCGAAAGCAGGCTTGAATCGTTTGTGGTGCAGGTGAAGAGAGTTAAATCACTTTCGATGGAACTTCAAAGTCAGAAGTTCAAATAACTCTTGAGAGACCAGGATCTGCATTGCGACACGAATTATCCAAAGCCAGATGGCCTAATCTCAAGTCGGCAGCTCCCAAAAATGCTATTGAGATAATCGCTAATATAGATTATCCGGTAAGAATCAATCCAAATGCTTTCTTCCTCTGGACTTAATTGATTGGCTCTGAGAATTTCTAGCCGCTATTTGGTTTCCATCTCCTTTTGTATTCTATCTATAACGAACAGAATGTAAAGCAGGTACAGGAGCACCGCTCCATTAGCCGCCAAAATCACGCCAATAACCAGTCCCGGCAAGAGATGAGAGATCAGCATTGATAGCCCGAATGTTATTGCAAGAACATTCAGAGTGAGTTGCGCGATAGTCAACTTAATGAGCACACTGGGTATCTTACTGTCTTCTCTGCCTGTCCTGCTTGCTTGTTGACCGATGAATTTGCCGAGCGAAAGCGCTCCACCCAATATATTGAGGACACCGACAAGCAAGGTAAGCGGATATACCAAGATCTCCGGAATAATGCAAGATACGGTTCCAAGAGCTGCAAATACAAGACCGATAAGGATCACCGGCAGAGATCTGGGGAAAACTCCTATCGGGGTGCTTCCCGAGGCAATCATCTGGATAGCAAAAATCATCATTAGTAGGCCAAGCTGGGCACTTCCCGAAAAAGGCAGAAGCCCGAGATTTACTGGTATTAATAAAACGCCCAGAATAATCATAAAAACACTTGTAAATAGAATCATGGCCCTGTCGATGGGTAGTTCTACTTCTCCGTCTTTGCTCTTCTGTTCTTGCGGGTAAGTGCTGTATATCTTTCTCAAAACAAACGAAAGATATACGACAGCGGCTCCATAGATCAGAACAAGGATCGCCGTCATTTGAACACTCAACAGGCTCTGATTCCAAAGAAGTACTGATATGAGAATCGATGAAACATATGCCACCGTGCATCCGGCAATCAAGTGTTTGAAGATTCCACCATATTTGGACCAGGCTTTGAGCTTATCCTTCGAAAGGATCATCTGAAGAAGCAATAGAGCTCCTCCCGGGCCAAAGAAAAGGAATAGCAGAAGCCTGGGAATATCATTGAAGGCATCTGGAATGAAACAGGTTATCGTTCCAATTCCACCAACGATAAGCCCCGCCAACACGACAAACTTCGATCGTCTTAAGTCGCCAAATGGTGTTTTCCCCATTGAAATGATCTGCAGGGAGAACATGACCAGCAGAAGTCCGTAAAGTCCATTCTCATAATAGGGAAGTCCTCCGGTAGCCACTGGAAAGAGCAGTATCCCCGTAATAAGAAGAATAAGCCCGGCTATCATCAAGATTACTACTTCAAGAGACAGCTCCGATTCGCTAAACACTTTTGTCAAATTCATAGGCAGCCGCCCAATCAATAGTAGTTACCTTTGGTTCTGTAGTTCTCCAGTCTCTCTGCAGCCAAATTCAGTGCAAACTCATCAAATTTCTCTCGATCTGTTCTATACATTTCGTCAAAATCGCGGTATTTCTGCGGGAAGACTATAAGCAGATCTCCTTTCTCCATCTTCTCGAATATGTAGCTCACCGCTTCTTCGACAGACACTGAATCTGGTGGAGGAGTAAGTCCTCTGAAGATAGCCGTTCTAACATTTCCCGGACATACAACACTGAATCTCAAGCCCTCATTTTGAAGCTCGTAATACAAGCTTTCAGTGATAGTCTTCACCGCACTCTTTGTACCTGCATAAAGCGCTTGATATGGAACTGGGACCAGTCCCGCTATAGAAGCTGTATTTACTATGTGACCAGATTTCTGCTCTCTCATAATTGGAATGGCTTGGTACGTTCCGTAGATCACTCCCCAGAGATTGATATCTATCACATTCTTCCAGATCTCAAGAGTGACCATCTCGGTTGGAATCGTCATTCCTATTCCGGCATTGTTGAATACAAAGTCAAGATGTCCTTCGTACTCTCTTGCTGATTTGATGATCTTCTCCACCTGCTCTTCTTTTGTCACATCAGTGAGGAATGGTACTGCTTCCCCTTCATACTTTGAATTCAGTCTTTCCGATTCTCTATCGAGATTTTCCTGACTTACATCTGCCATAAATACAGCCTTCGCGCCTCTAGAAAGCATTCCCTCGGCCAAACCGAGCCCAATTCCTGAAGCGGCCCCAGTAACAACAGCAACTTTCTTCTCAAAGTATCCGTTCATCTCTTCCTCCTCCTGTAATTTATGGAAGTATCCTGGAATCGCCGACATTCAACCTGACAATTCCTTGGGCCATACTTGCCGATGTAAACCTTCTGATCGGCAAAGCTTCCAATGATCTTATGATCCTTGTCTGCAACGGATGTTGCTCATAAGAAAGGCCAGTCCACTCCACGGAGCCTGTACCAATCCACATTTTCTTCAACACCATCTCTTGAGGATACAGAGTAGCATGGCTCAGAGTAGCACCCCCCTTTCCTAAATTGGGCAAATATCTCCATCCAAACAGATTGATCTTCGGATTCTTGTTTAGCTCGGTAAGATTCTCTTCACTTACCTCATCACTTCTTTGAAGATCGATTCTCAGGAAGGTGAACTGCTCGTAGCTGGCCGCCACAAACCAGTGATTCTCCAGATGACGCTCAGACGAAATGTCTGCGAAAACCTTCGGCACTCCATCCTCTTCACGCCCCCCAATTATCGGGCAGGTTTTGTTTTCCCATACGACAAGCGCATATACTCCTTCGAGACCCTCTGAATTTCCAACATACTTCACAGGTGTCGTCACCTGGATGAGCCTGTACTCTCCCCCAATCATCCAATCTACATCCCTGCAATTGGTATACTGAACATTGACAACCGGCTCCTTAAGTTCGAAGTCC
>NZ_JFHJ01000022.1:0-561 GCF_003666285.1 Mesotoga sp. HF07.pep.5.2.highcov
CAGCTTGCGGGAGTTGAAGACTTTCTTGCCGGAGAGCCCTTTGAACAGTGTGAAAAGCTGGAACTGAAAGAAAAGGCGAATGTGGGAACCAGAGTAGTAGTCCTCAAATATCGTTGATCGAGGGCATAAAATGGATGAAAAGAGAGTTTTATCTCTCCTAGGAATAGGTAGAAGGGCAAACAAGGTTGTGTTTGGTAAAGAACAACTAAGAAGTTACTTGAGGCAGCCATTCAAGAGGAAATCTTTGATTCTGGCTAGCGATACCAGCGATTCGATAAAGGAAGACTGGGTAAAGAGGTGCAAGAGCCATGGGGCAAGCTGTATCCTCCTCAAAGAACACGACCGCGTCGCTCTGGGAAGGGCCATCGGCAAGGACAACATATCTGCAGTGGCAATTGCCGATGACGGCCTTGCAGACGAAATCTCAAAGATAATCACACAGGCGGGAGGTGACTGAGCTATGCCAAAAGCCAGAGTGTACGAGCTTGCTAAGAGACTTAATATAACGGCAAGAGAGCTGCTGGATGAACTTGAGGAGCTCGGTGTTACCGTCAAGAACCA
>NZ_JFHJ01000615.1:0-1490 GCF_003666285.1 Mesotoga sp. HF07.pep.5.2.highcov
CGCGAAAGCGCCAGCATCACTTCCCGACGTAGTCGGCCTCACTTCCCCGGATAATCCTCCGGGCATCACTTCCTCGCGCCAGCGAGCCTCACTTCTAAACTGACCGCCGATGCTCTTCGGCGCCTTGCGTCTTGCAACTCTTGTCGGAGGACGGCGGACCCTTGACGGTTGACCTGAGAAGGGTTTGTCATCCCTTAGTGCTTCTATACGGGATCTGGTTTTTAACCCTCCTGCCGTAGGCAGCCTTGCGTCCGCCGATAATCTTCGGCGCATTGCGTCCAGTGTTTTATAAGGCTCACTTCTTAAGCTGATTGCCAATGCTCTTCGGTGGCCCTAATCCCTATGGTTTTATGTATAATCTTGATGAAAGGCAATTCATAGTGTGGTGATACATATGGTGCAAATTAACTTCGACAAGTTCAAACTGAAAGACATAAGAATCGCTGGATATAGACCATTTAAAGATTTCCGAGTGGGACTTTCCAGTTTGGAGGTATTGATCGGCGCAAATGCGTCCGGAAAATCGAGTCTGATGGAATTATTGCGCTTTCTGCGAAATAGTGCATACCAAGAGATACCCTCGGAAATAATTGAGGGATCTTCGGGAATGAGGATCTTTCACGTTCCGGGTGAAGACCGCATTGAATGGGAAGCAACTATCGATGCAGGTTTGAGTGCCGATGTGATTTATTCTGGCAGCATACTTGGCCCTATGGGTTCAATACGAGTCGATCACGAAAGGGTTGAAACTTCCCGGCCTCTATCCACAAAATACGATAAGCCTTTCCTATATATGGAGTTGAGAAATGGTGAAGGAATAATCTACGAACCTAAACTCAAAAAGTTGAAAGAACAGAGCATTAAGCTTTTGAAGGCAAATCAGCTGGCGATAAGCACTATGAACAATCCTGGACTCTTTATGCTTTATAATCTACGTGAGTATATTCAAAGATGGAGGTTCTACAACTCTTTCAGAATGAGCAACGAACTACTAAGGCGTCCATCGATTACAGAACAGGAACCGATACTTCATGAGGACGCCGGCAACTTGAGTGCAGTGCTTCTCTATCTACAGACAGAGTATCCTGAAATCTTTGAAAGACTGAAGTTCTATCTTAGGTTGATGCTGCCAAGTTTCAGAAACATCACTGTTAAGGCTAGAGGAGGACCGGGACAAGTTATGGCCTTCTGGTCAGAGGACTCTGTTGGAGAAGAACTGACATTGGCCGATCTTTCGGATGGAACACTGAGAATACTATGTTGGACCCTCATATGCCTTCACCCATTCCCGCCAACTCTTGTTTTTGTTGATGAACCAGATCAAGGAATTCATCCTCGAGTGTATCCGGTTTTAGCTGAGCTATTCAAAGAATTGAGTGACAAGACGCAGGTTTTGCTCACTACGCATTCATCATACTTTCTTTCCATGTTCGATATTGAGAATATCCTTGTGTTGAAAAAGGAAGAAGGCGATATAAAGTCATTGAAGC
>NZ_JFHJ01000645.1:0-962 GCF_003666285.1 Mesotoga sp. HF07.pep.5.2.highcov
GGAAAGCACATGAAGAGATATGTCCAGGGTATTCTGAGAACCTCTGATTTTATTATTTTGTAAAAGATCACATCGCCAAGCACTGGCCCCAGAGAGACCAGAAGGACTATGCAGAAGAAAAGGTCGAACACTATCTGGAGTATCAGCTGCACCTTCCTGGAAAACCTAAGGAAGAGAATATCGAACTTTATATGAGCATCGAACTTTCTTGCGTAAGGGGCGCCCAGGAATATCGTCCAGATGAAACTATATTGCGCTATCTCGAATAGCTCCGGGGAGGGACTGCTGAATACATACCTCAAAATCACCTGGAAGAAAATGCTGAGGAACAGAAGCCCGAGAAAAATAGTCCCGCCCAAGATTCAATTAGATTCAGCAGAATTTGTAATGTCTTCAAAAGCGACAAGAATATCTTTTTCATGACAACCCCCAAAACGATACCCCGGACCGGTTGTCTTCCCGGTCCAGGTAACTAGCTCATCTTTCTAGTTCAGAGGATACGACTGGATCGTCTCATACATTCCTTCGCCCCAGGCTTTGTCAAACTTCTCATCTGAGTAGAAATCCCTCGCCAGATTCATAAAGGCTTCTTTGTCGGGCACGATTATCTCCATGTTGTATTCATCTACAAACTGCTTCAGAAGCTTTGATTCCTGCTCCAGAACAAGATAGTTCATGTAGTAGCGGGCAACTTCAAGCGCTTTAATAATGTAAGTCTTGTACTCGAAAGGCAGAGACTGCCAGAACTTCTCGTTAATCACAGGGTTGATCATTCCTATAGAATGATCTGTTAGGATTATGTACTTCGTTACCTCAACAAACATTGCCGAGAGATCGGTGGGAAGCGGATTGTCTTGACCGTCGATAGTACCTAACTTGAGTGCTAGATATACTTCTCCGAAGCCCATTGGAGTAGGATTGCTTCCGATTGCGCGTCCCATGTCCATGAAGGCCTCGTTATT
>NZ_JFHJ01000578.1:0-5089 GCF_003666285.1 Mesotoga sp. HF07.pep.5.2.highcov
GGGTTCAAGTTTATTGGAGAAATAATCGAAAAAGCTGAAATGGATGGAAAAGGGAACTATCTTTTTGGATTTGAAGAGAGCTACGGCTCGCTGTTTGGAAAACATGCAAGAGACAAAGATGCGGTCAGCGCGGCCGCACTAGCCTGCGCGATCGGCGGACACCTTAAACGCAAAGAGATGACATTGATCGACTATCTTGAAGAAATCTATAGCGAGTTTGGCTACTTCCAAGAGGCACTTGTGAACAAAGAGTATGAAGGGATTCAAGGGAAGGAAAAGATTGAGTCAATAATGACAGGACTCAGGCATATTGAGCCATCGAAGTTAAAAGAGATGGCCATCAGAGAAATGAGGGATTATCTGAATGGTTATGGTAACCTTCCTCCTTCAGATGTAATATCAATGGAGATGGAGAACGACTGCAAAATAATAGTGCGACCCTCAGGAACAGAGCCAAAAATCAAGTTCTACCTTATGGCCAGGGGAGAAAATAGAGAAGAAGCAGAGAAGAAGATCGAAGAAATGAAAGAACTGGTTGAAAGGATTGTATGCTTATGAACTTCAGGTACGCGCACATTCTTTATAGGGGAGATGACTTCCTTACACCAAAAAGAGCTACTTTTGATCACAGAACAAAAACTGGTTTCATGACCACGTGGTCTACTGATCATTCAGCTGAGTTGCTTAAACATAAATATTGGAATTGCCTTAGTGCTTATGGCCTTGAGAGCGCGATGAGGCGGAAGATCACTTTCGAAAGAAAGCACAGCGACTCGAATCTGCTGTACTTTAAGTATGAACTAGAAGTTCCAGAAGCTCTTGAAGGTTATTTCGATCAGACAACGTTTGAGGTCATTTCAAAGAATTTGTCGATTAGGGAAACTACCGAAGAAGTTTACAAGATGCTAAAGGACTACGAAGAAGGATCGCTTAGCTTCAATGACCAAAGGTTCTCATCATGGCTTGCCATGAAAACTGGAGAACTACAGTTGAGTGTAAACGAAAAAAAAGAGCTTGAGAAATCACTAATAAAGTATGTAGAAACCATTGTAGGAAGAATTCTTTGGACAGTTTATAATGGAGATCTACCAAAAATGGGGAAGGACCTTTCCTCTATCGTTTATCTTTACACTGAAATGCTTGACTTGATAGCTCTAAAATGATTATGAAGAGATTCGCTGCTATAGTATCTTACGATGGAACAGATTTTTTCGGTTTCCAGAACCAGCCGGGACTACGGACGGTTCAGGGCAAGTTTGAAGAAGCGCTTCATAGAATCCATAAATTTTGCATCTCTAGTCAAGGCGCAGGGCGTACCGATACTGGTGTTCACGGGTTCGGACAGGTAATTGCCTTCGATTCTAATCTGGATCGCCTGGAAGCAACTACCATGAGAGACGCATTGAACGCAAATCTTCCATCTGACATGTATGTCAGGAAAGTACATGAAGTCGATGAGAATTTCAGCCCAAGATTCGCCGCAAAGAAAAGGATATACCACTATTACATACAAACTTCGAGTGAACCGGATATTTTTAGAAGAAGGTTTGTCTGGTGGTTTCCCTATTCTCTCGATATTAAATCAATGAGAAGAGCGGCAGTCAATCTCCTGGGCGAACATGATTTTGCTGCATTCAGGACCGGCAAGGACGATAGAAATCCTGTTAGAACTATTACGGCGATAAGAATAATAAGATACAAACCTTACATCATACTTATAAGGGTTGAAGGCATTTCGTTCCTAAAGAGAATGGTGAGAAACATTGTTGGAACGCTTGTAAAAGTCGGAACAGGAAGTGTTTCAGAAGAATCGGTATCTGAGTTTCTTTCTTCTCATGACAGATCAACATTACCGGGAACGGCTCCACCTCAGGGACTCGTATTTTACAAAGTTATCTTTGATGAATTCGAGACCTAGATTTGATGAACAATTGTTTGAACTAGTGCTGTCTGAAAGGAGAACAGGATCATCAATTTTACTGTGAAGCGGAAAATTCATTATTAATGGTATGATTGTTCTTAAACCGGGCTGCAAGGTAATTTCTGCGTACCGGATTTTTGTGGGAAGACTTGAAAGGCGAGTGCGTCGATTAAGTCCAAAATGAAAGTGGTAGCAATCGGTAGAATTGGTACCTATACTGGAGAGCAAGATAAATCGGGTAGCTCCTCACATAATGGTTTCAATCAGCTAATGCTTGATAGTGCCACATCTACCTTAGTCTATCTTATTGTGGGCGGAGAAAGATCAGCCATTGGAAGGAGAGGAGATTCACCTGGATCTACAAAATCAGAAAACTTGCGCTTGTCGATGCTCAAGAGAAGAAGGTTCAACAGCTGGATCGGCGGAACTGCAAGAAGTTTTCTGGGCGACAGAAGTGAAGCTTCAATCTACTAAAGGATCCGTTTGAAGCTGTTTCCGGACTGAGAAAAAAGTAATTGGTTGAGGGAGTCGCTATTTTGTATTTCCGAAATTAGCCAAAGGATTTGATCCTTGCTAATCAGTACGAAGAAAGTAAATTTGAGTATCTGCTTCATACAGTAATCAGAAACAAACTCAGTGGCGATTCTAACCGGTGGCCGAAGAGTCGAAAGTATTTTGAGAAGAATGTAATCATCAGATTTGAAGGGAGGGAGAACCCCGATTTGACGGTTAGGTGATCGGGAAAGGTTTGAAATCCTTATTAGTTGGTTTGTTACTGATTCTTTCTTTTTCCGGAATAATGGCCCAGGAGATCTTTGATTTCGTGCCTGAAGATGTTGGTTATTTTCTTATACTTCGAGGATTGAGATCAACAATGGAGGCTCTTAGGGATAACACGAATTTTTTTGGAGCCTATCTCGGAGATAATGGATACGGAGCCGAAAGAGCTTTTTATGGAATAATCGATGCGGCAGGATACAACGCTGAAGTCGATACCAGCTTCCTTAAGTCAGCGTTGAACAATGACATACTACTTGCCGGGGAAGGAATCGATCTTTCACTTGACGACCTGTTGATGTTCGATCCTTTTTACCTTCTTGAGAAACTAAAGCTTACTGAGAACAGAGTTTTCATGGCTTGGAGAACGGACAGTTCCTTCGAATTGTTGAAGGCGGTGGCGGCCCTTCTTGATATGTCGATATTTGTTCAGCCCGGCGAAAGCGTCAATGAACTCAGAAGCAACGCTGGAACGCTTTTCTATAATGCCGGCGACGATTACCTGATAATCGGTGGAAACAAAGATGCAGTTACACTTGCCCTGAAAACCTATGAAGGTGAAGGTAAAAGGCTTCTAGAATCTAACGGCAAAGGAAGGGAAGTTGCTGAAATGAGCTATGATTACGCTTTGGCCGGTTACATTGATGGAGACCGTTTTCATCTAGATCTGGGGCTGGAATCAACTTTCTCGATTGAAAGCACTATCTTATTTGCTAGGCCAGAAGGACACACATTAACCGCAACAATAGTTCAGGATACTGTTTTTCTCAGCAGTGAAGATATTCAAAAGATGCTCTCTGTTACTGACACAAAAGAACTGGAGGCCTCCAAAGAGACTTTTGGGGATTACACCGTATTCTTTCCGTCTTCATCCGTTGAAACTCTGAGAAAGGAGCTTGCGCACTGGTTTGAACTTGATTTAGAGCCCTATAGAGAGCTCGCTGATTTTGTTGTACTTCTTTCTAAGGAGAGTATAGGAAACGCAAGAATATATGGAGATCTCGTTTCAGAAACACCCAGAGTGACAGTCGTATTTACGAACAAAAGTTCAGACACTGAGAAATTCGAGAATTCTTTGAAAGAGTGGGGTGCTTTGCAGTCAGCACATAAGGACAGTAGGATCTACGAGCTTGAGAACGATTTTGACACAATTTACTTTATTTTTTCCAACGAAACTACCGTATTGACTTCCCTTTCGCCCGATGAATACTACAGATTGCTTTCCGATTCAGAAAGTCTCAGTGATAACATTAGCTACGAGTTTGTACGAAATCTTGGCCTAGAAAAAGACATAGCACACGCTTTCATCGACATGAAAAAAGTCTTCAAGTCTTTGATGGGAGTTTCCGTAGACAGTGCTCTCTTCTACCAGCAGACATTTGATGAAAACGGCAATATGATTCACGCTCTCCGCTTCTATTGAGGTGATTTAATGGGATTGTTATCCAAAATATTTGACAAGAATAATATGCTTCTCAAAAAGTACTCCAAGGTGGTTGAAAGCATAAACAGCTTGGAAAAAACCGTGAGTAGGTATGAAGAAGTTGACTTTCAAAAAAAGACCGAGGAGTTCAAAGCTAGAGTCTCCGAGGGCGAAACATTAGATTCATTTCTTCCGGAAGCCTTTGCGCTGGCTAGAGAAGCTGCTAAGAGAACGGTCGGTATGCGGCCATTCGATGTGCAACTAATGGGAGCTCTCGCGCTTGACGAAGGTAAAATTGCTGAGATGAAGACTGGAGAGGGAAAGACACTGGTGGCAACAATGCCTCTCTATCTTAATGCCTTGTCTGGAAGGGGCTGCCATCTTGCAACCGTGAATGACTATCTAGCAAAGAGAGATGCTGGTTGGATGGGGCCGGTTTATGAGTATCTTGGGTTGAAAGCTGGATTCATTCAGGCGGCGATGGAACCTTCTCAAAGAAAAGAGGCGTACGGTTGCGACATAACATATGGTACTGCTAACGAATTCGGATTCGACTATCTTAGAGACAATCTTGTGTATTCCCTGGAGAACAAGGTTCAGAGGGGACACAACTATGTAATAGTTGACGAGGCCGATTCAATCCTGATAGACGAAGCAAGAACGCCCCTCATTATTTCCGGCCCCGCTCAAGACTCATCCAATCTCTATAGGCAGTTTGCATTTTTTGCCAAACGTTTTGTAGCGGAAAAGGACTTTGTTGTTGATGAAAAAGACAGAACAGTAACTCTCACAGAAGAGGGAATAGCAAAGGCTGAGAAACTGCTGCAGATCGACAATCTTTATGATCCAAGCAATTACGACTACATTTTCCATCTGTTGAATGCTTTGAAAGCAATGAATCTATATAAAAGGGAAGTCGACTACCTGGTAACTCAGGAGGGAGAAGTCGTAATTGTTGATGAATTCAC
>NZ_JFHJ01000659.1:0-2435 GCF_003666285.1 Mesotoga sp. HF07.pep.5.2.highcov
CTGAAATGCTCTTGTTCAGGGCTCCTGTTCGGCGTCTCTGTTCAGGGCTCCTGTTCGGCGTCTCTGTTCAGGGTCATCCCGAACTTGTTTCGGGATCTGGTTTTGATCCTCTCGACGGGGGACGGAGGACCGTTGACGGACAACGTTGTCTTCACAGCGATCAGCGGGTTTTCCGCTTTTAAGGGCACAGCGGTTCTTATCCTTGCAACTTGGAACAGTCAACTCCTAACTGCTCTTCGAAGGACGGGTCCATGATCTGGGGGAAGAACGGCTCTTTGCAGCGATCAGCGGGTTTTTTCTCTTAAGCGTACAGCGGATCTTTGGATCTAGATGCTGAAAAAAGTTCAGATGACGGAATCCCTGACGAAGAACCAAGAACCTGGACGCGTAGCGTCAGAACGAAGAACCGTTTTCTCAAATGACGGCTCTTATGCCGACAGTGTGACTTGCTCTCTTAACTCAGTCAAGCGTGAAATCGTGTCCGCAGTTCTTGCAGAAGCGATTCTCTTTCTTATTCAGCATGTAGCAAAGACTGCATTTCTTGTAACCTACAAGAGAAGCGCCGCAGTTCGAGCATTTGGTTGCATTGTCCTCATTCTCCGCACCGCATTCGGGACATCTGGAATAACTCTTGCTCTTGGTCTTCTCAATTCTCGCTTCTCTGTCTGAGACAAATGTGTAGTCATAGGTCATATCTTCCTTAAGTTCTCGACCGCTAACCGTTTCCTGTTCACTTACGGGGCCGGAGAAGCTCTTTGTCTTCGCCATTGCAAGAAGCATTCTCCCCAGTGTCGTCGCAATGAAACCCAATACCAGAAACACAATCACGCCACCGAAGACCAGACTCAAGTAAGGAGCAAGAAAGAAACTGGCAAAACTGAATATTATCAAACCTATTCCAACAACATACACTATTCCACCGACAATTTTTATTATTGTTCTCACCGGATCACCAGAGCGGATATACATTTTATCACCGTCCTTTGTATTCAATTTTACAATGCCTTTCAGTACTTGCAAAACAGATCAATCTTAACCCCTTCTGTGAGCACCTGCGAAATTGTAGAATTGATTGACAGAAATCCGAAGGGAGAGAAATGATTTGGAAATTACTACTGTTTTGTTGTTGTTGGCGCTTTTCTTTGGTTTGGTTTCGGTCCTTGTAATACTTTTCAAGATTTGAAGAAGCATTGTTCGGATACCATTACAACGTCTGATGCTTTTCTTTGGAAAAGGAGACAACACTGGCATTAGTTGCGCAGACAAGGTCAGTCGGTCTCAACCAGATCTGAAGACCTCGTTTGCCAGCACTCACGGATATCCTTTCTTCATTCAAAACTCCTTTATCAACGAGAATCTTGAAGCTCTTCTTCATCCCGAGAGGCGAAACTCCTCCCCTGACATATCCTGTAAGCGTCAGGAGACTTTCTGAAGGAACCGTCTCGATATTCCCGTCACCCGTGATCTCTGGAAGCTTCTTCATATCGATCTCTCTATGACCGCCGAGACAACAGACAAAAACCCCGCTTCTGTCACCCTTCAAGACAATAGTTTTCACGGTTCGCGAAGGTGACAAGCCCAGCTTCGATGCAACGTTCTCGGCACTCAGATCGTGTTCGTCGACTTCGTATTCTAGAATCTCGTATTCAATCCCAAGCCCGTCCAGGATTCTAGTGGCATTTGTCTTTAAAGGCTTTCTGCTTTTCATTCGATTCTCCATTGGAACTGAAGTCGTTTTAACCGATCAGTTTCTTGTGAAGTAATTCCAGCCGCTTGTTTATATCTGCAGCGGAAAGTTCCGTCACTAGCTCGTCGAGATCTCCGTCCATCACATAAAGAAGTCTGTAGCTTGTAAAATTTATCCTGTGATCAGTTACCCTGTTTTGAGGGAAGTTGTAAGTTCTTATCTTTTCGCTTCGTTCACCGGTACCGATCTGCGTCCTTCTTGCCTCAGTAATCTCATTCTCTGCTTTAGAACTGTACATTTCATACAGCCTTGCACGTAGAATCTCGAGCGCTCTAGCTTTATTCTGATGCTGAGATCTCTCTTTCTGCACAGCAACTACTATCCCTGTAGGCTCATGGACTATCCTTACGGCGGAATCGGTCTTGTTTACGTGCTGGCCACCGGCGCCTGAAGAGCGATACGTATCGATTCTGAGATCGGCAGGGTCGATTTTGATCTCTGTTTCGCTTACTTCTGGAAGCACCGCTACCGTCGCAGTAGACGTGTGGATTCTTCCCCCCGATTCAGTCGTCGGCACTCTCTGGACTCTGTGAACTCCGCTTTCATACTTCAGTTTACTGAATACGCTTCTGCCTCTTATCTGAAAGATGACTTCCTTGAATCCACCGATATCCGTCTCATTTGAATCGATTATCTCTGATTTCCAGTTGTTTCGTTCCGCATATCTGGTGTACATTCGGAAGAGATC
>NZ_JFHJ01000389.1:0-14195 GCF_003666285.1 Mesotoga sp. HF07.pep.5.2.highcov
GATGAAATGCAACGAAGGATCACACCGATCACAAAGAGATATATATCGCTTGAAATGCAGAGAGAAAGACTTAGTTTCAGCGAATATGGTTTGGAAAGAATTATCGGAAAGCTAGATGGAGGGGGAATCCCCCTAAATGGAATAGAGCTGTATTATGACGAAGAGCTTTCTGGGAAAAGAGATGGATTGATTAGGAGAACTCTGACAAGTTCGAGAAGAGAAGAACCAACAAATGGCAGTGACATCTATCTCTCAATTGACATAGATATACAGAAAATGGTCTATGACGAACTGCTAGAGACTGTGGAAAAGAATATGGCCGACGGTGGATTGGCTCTTCTTGTAGAGAGCAAGACTGGAAAGATTCTTGCTTATGCCGGTACCTATGACTGGGACGTTGGTTTAATGGGGATATTTGAGCCCGGTTCCACCATTAAACCTCTTATCTACTCGCTTGCATTACAAAGCGGATCGATAACGGAAACAATGACATTCAATTGTGATGGAAGTATTCAACCCGTACCTGGACTTGACATAATAATCCGCGATACCGAAGGCGAACGCCACGGCCTTCAGACCTTTAGAGAAGCGATTATTAACTCGTGTAACGTGGCCACGGTACAAGTTGGCGGTAGAATTTTGAATACTCTCGGAAAAGAAGAAATGTATAGGCAATTAACGAGAATTGGATTTGGGAAATTGTCGGGGGTTGACCTTCCCGGCGAGACACCGGGAATTCTTCCCGAGGCGAAAGATTGGTCCCTGATATCTCCTTATCAATTTCCAATCGGACAGGGCTTAGGAGTAAACATCTTCCAGATGGTTAAGGCATTGAATGTCTTCCCAGCTGGTGGGCAGTTTATTACTCCCACCTTTGTCAGTGCCATACGAAATGAAGAAGGCCTGATCAACATACCGAAGAAGGTTGAAGGTGATTTGTTTTCACCGAAGCTTGTTTCTACAATGATTCCCATTCTTGAGGGAGTAGTCATTGAGGGCACTGGCACAATGGCCAAAGTCGACGGAGTAAGAATAGCGGGAAAAACAGGGACTGCTCAAAAAGCGGGTCCGGGTGGCTACAATGAAGAAAGCTACTATTCATTGTTCTATGGTTTCTTTCCAGTGGAAGATCCAACGTATACATTATATATAATGATAGATACTCCAAAAGCGGGGGCATACTATGGAGGTTTTGTCGCAGCTCCAATGTTTGCTTCAGTTGTAAGGAACATCTACGGTATTGGAGTTGAAAAGGAAGTATATGAGGGCGTTTACAGTTGGAAAGCACCTGACCTGAGCGGTTATTCACTGCTAGATTTGAAAGAGATCGCCGCGATCTATGGTTTAGACAATATTATAATACATGGCTCGGGCAGCGTGGTGAGTCAAATTCCAGAGGCAGGAAGGCCCCTTGGAGATCAGTTAGAAGTTTGGTTAGGGGAGCTGAACTATGATATACGAGATGTTGGGGGACAGTGAGGTACTGAAAGATTTCTTCATTCTTGAAAGAGCAGAGGGGTGTCTAACAATTAGTGAAGACATGCCCGACAAAGTAAACAGATTCAGAATGGTTGTTTCGACTTCGGGAATGTTCGGAAGAAAGTCAGTTAGGCTTTCCGGATTTGATAGCTGGAAAAAGGAAGAGAAAACTCAGATAGAGAAACTACTTCCTCTCTTTCAAGACGAAATCGATGTCTTCCTAGATGGAAAAGTGAGTCCGAAAGTAAAGAGTGAGAAAAAGTTTTTTGATCTTCCAAAGCCCTGGGAAGAAGAGAAATGGAATGACCACATCATCACGATAAGCGAACGTGCAGGAATGAAGATTTCTAGAGCTGCGGCCGAATCGCTTTTCAGAAAAGTTGGAAGAAGAGAATACAGAATACTTCGAGAGCTTGAAAAGCTTTCCGTTTTTTCGAATGAAATAGACCAGCTCACGGTTGAAAGACTAATTGATTTTGACAAGGAAGTCGAAGTCGAATCACTGGCGTTTGATTTTCTTAATCACAAAGAGGACTTTCTAAGCTCTTCGAGGAAATGCATGATCCCATTCGCATATTTTGCGTCGGTTCTGTTGAATATCATAATTGATTTGGGAACGATAATTGATATTAAAAAAGGTAAGATGAATATTTCTTGGTCAGAGATAAGAAAACTCTCAAATACTACTAGCATTGGTACTTCTCGAATTGCCAGGCTTGTTGGATACAGTTTTTCCAGTACTAAAGAACAAAGAAATGATCTTACCAGGCTGTACTCAGCTGAAAGTCTCAAAAGCCTGATAGATCTTCTTCAGGAAATTGATGAGTCAATCAAAAATGGGAAAATCGATAGCGAAATCGCTCTCTTCAAACTACATGAAGAGTCTTCAAAACTTCAGGTAACTCTTGAGTAACAATTTCCACCTGAAACATCCCGTTTAGAATGCTTCAATTGACAGTGCCATCGTTGCATTGTACAATTGCTTTCGGCAAAATGCTTAGAAGGAGGCGAATCGAAACCAGATGCCCACAATAAATCAATTGATAAGGCACGGAAGAAAACAGTTGAAGCAAAAATCTGCTTCGCCAGCTCTAGAAAACAATCCTCAGAAGCGTGGCGTTTGTGTAAGGGTCTCCACAATGACACCCAAGAAACCGAACTCAGCTTTGAGAAAGATTGCAAGGGTACGTCTCTCAAATGGGACAGAAGTTACTGCCTATATTCCTGGCGAGGGTCACAATCTTCAGGAGCATTCGGTGGTTCTCGTTAGAGGAGGCAGAGTAAAGGACCTTCCTGGTGTAAGATACAAGATCGTCAGAGGCACATTGGATGCTGAAGGAGTGGCAAACAGGAAGCAGTCGAGAAGTCGTTATGGTGCAAAGAGGCCAAAGAAATGAGGAGGCAGTTCTAGATGAGAAGACGTCAGTCTGAGAAAAGAGAAGTTCCGCTCGACCCAATTTACAACGATGCAGTAGTAACGAGATTGATCAATAAGATAATGATAGGCGGGAAGAAAAGCAAGGCAGAGGCTACGGTTTATGGAGCTCTGGAGGTTTTATCCGACAGAACGAAGCAGCCACCAATGGAAGCTTTCAAGAAGGCTCTGAGTAATGTAAAACCTCTTCTTGAAGTTAGGCCAAGGAGGGTTGGAGGTGCAACGTACCAGATACCTTTTGAGGTTCCGGAAAGAAGGGCAGTGGCACTCGCAATAAGGTGGATTGTCACCTCTGCAAGAGCAAAATCTGGCAAGCCCTTAAAGGAAAAGCTTGCATTAGAATTAGTAGATGCTTACAATGGTCAGGGAAACGCCGTAAAGAAAAGAGAAGATGTTCACAAAATGGCGGAGGCCGGGAAAGCATACGCCCATTTCAGATGGTGAAGTTGATTCAGCAGGAGGAAAGATAGTGAAAGAAAGAGCTACAACTCTCGAAAAGACCCGAAACATAGGAATAATGGCCCATATAGATGCGGGGAAAACAACCACGACCGAACGCATACTTTTCTATACCGGGAAAAATTACAAACTCGGAAGTGTTGATGAAGGAACGGCTACAATGGACTGGATGGACCAAGAGAAGGAGAGGGGCATCACTATCACTTCTGCAGCTACCACAGCGTTTTGGAAGGATCATCGCATAAATATTATTGATACGCCCGGGCACGTTGACTTTACTGTTGAAGTTGAAAGATCCTTACGGGTACTTGATGGGGCCGTAGCGGTATTCGATGCTCAAGCAGGTGTCGAACCACAGTCGGAGACTGTTTGGAGGCAAGCTGATAAGTATCATGTTCCTAGAATAGCCTTCATGAACAAGATGGACAAGATCGGAGCTGATTTTTTAGGTGCCATAGGCACAATGGTTACAAAGCTTAAGGCAAATCCGGTTGCAATACAGCTTCCAATTGGATCGGAATCTGGTTTCGAAGGCATTATCGATTTAGTGCAGATGAAAGCCTTGCGATGGACCAATCAAGAGGGAACGGAATTCACTTATTCAAATATTCCCGAATTTTTGCAAGCCCAGGTGGAAGAGGCTCGAGAGGATCTGATTACGCATGTTGCTGAGTTCGATGAAGAACTCATGGATCTGTATATTGAGGGTGAAGAACTTCCAGTAGATAGACTGAAAGCGGCAATCAGAAAGGCAACGCTTTTGGGACAAATTACCCCTGTGCTTTGTGGTTCGGCATTCAGGAACAAGGGAATTCAGCCACTTCTTGACGCAATAGTAGACTATCTGCCGTCTCCGAAAGACTTGCCTCCGGTGGTTGGCGAGATCATCGATAGCGAGAGGAAAATTGAAGTATATCCGGATGAGAATGGGCCGTTTGTTGCGATGGCCTTTAAGATAATGATCGATCCTTTTGTAGGCAAACTCACATTTCTCAGAGTTTATTCTGGTTCACTTGAAAAGGGAGCCTACGTCATAAACACGAACAAGAACTTAAAAGAAAGAATTTCCAGACTTCTTTTCATGCATGCCGACAAAAGGGAAGAAGTTGATTATATAAGGGCCGGAGACATTGTCGCAGTGGTAGGCCTTAAGAATACTATGACTGGTGAGACTATCGCACTTTCTGAGGAAAAGATTGTTCTCGAAAAAATCGAATTTCCTGAGCCCGTGATTTCGATTGCGATAGAACCGCAGACAGAAGACGATGCTTCGAAGCTTACAAAGGCTCTTGTTGCTCTAGTTGAAGAAGACCCTTCGCTTAAAAGCTATGTTGATGCTGAGACTGGTGAAACGATTCTCTCCGGCATGGGAGAGCTCCATTTAGAGGTAATTGTAGAGCGAATAAAAAGGGAATTCAATGTTGGCTTAAGAGTGGGGAATCCTCAGGTAGCCTATCGTGAGACAATAAGGTCTAAAGCAATAGGTGAGTCGAAATATGTTAGGCAGACTGGTGGAAAGGGTCAGTATGGACACGTTATACTGAGTGTAGAACCCATTACTGACAAGAGCGCCAATTTCGTGTTTGAAGATAAAACTGTAGGAGGAACCATACCAAGGGAATTTATCAAGCCAATTGAACGCGGAGTAAGAGAAGCTATGGATTCCGGCTATCTCGCCGGTTATCCTATGGTTAATGTGAAGGTCTCCTTGCTCGACGGTTCATACCACGAAGTAGACTCTTCGGAGATTGCATTTAGCATAGCCGGATCTATGGCCTTCAAAGAGGCTGCGAGAAAGGCGAGCCCGGCTCTATTGGAACCAATTATGGCAGTAGAGATAAATACTCCTGAAGAATACATGGGAGATCTGATTGCCGATCTCAATTCTAGGAGAGCAAAGATTGAGGGCTTTGAAACTAGAGCAGGTCTTAAAATTATCAAAGCTCACGTTCCCCTATCAGAATTGTTTGGTTACGCTACTGTTTGCAGATCTCTGTCTCAAGGAAGAGCAATCCACGTCATTCAGTTCTCTCATTATTCGGAAGTTCCGGAGAGAATTGCAGAAAAGATTCTAGGAAAATAATGAAGATCCCAAATTAGTTTTTGGAGGAGGGAAACCATGGCTAAGGAAAAATTCGAACGTTCTAAACCCCATCTTAACATCGGTACGATTGGACACATTGACCACGGTAAGACAACCCTTACTGCGGCAATCACAAAGAGTCTTGCATTCAAAGGTCTTGCAGATTTTTCCCCGTTTGACTCAATTGACAAGGCGCCGGAAGAAAAAGCAAGAGGAATTACAATCAACGTATCTCACATCGAGTACCAGACGGAGAAGAGACATTACGCGCACATCGACTGCCCTGGACACGCTGACTATATCAAGAACATGATAACTGGAGCTGCACAGATGGATGGAGCAATTCTCGTTGTCGCCGCAACCGACGGTGTCATGCCTCAGACTAGGGAACACGTCTTGCTTGCTAGACAGGTCAATGTTCCCGCAATGGTTGTGTATATAAACAAGGTGGATGCAGTAGATGACGAAGAGCTGGTAGAGCTTGTCGAGGAAGAAGTAAGAGAGCTTCTCTCCTCCTACGAGTTCCCGGGTGATGAACTCCCTGTAATTAAGGGTTCAGCCTTAAAGGCCCTTGAAGCGGAAAGTCCAAATGAATGGACAGAGAGCATTTACGAACTGTTGAAAGCATGCGACGACTACTTCCCTGAACCAGTACGGGAGACTGACAAACCTTTCCTGATGCCCATAGAGGACATCTTCACAATAACGGGTAGAGGTACTGTTGTTACAGGAAGAATCGAGCGTGGAGCGGTCCATGTTGGGGATGAAGTAGAGATTATCGGACTGTCTTACGAAACGAAGAAAACAGTGTGTACTGGAGTAGAAATGTTCAGGAAACTCCTTGATGAAGGACAGGCCGGCGACAACATTGGAGCTCTTCTAAGAGGCGTTGCAAAGGAAGAAGTCAAGAGAGGCCAAGTTCTTGCCAAACCGGGTTCTATAACACCTCACAAGAAATTCACGGCAAACGTCTACGTTCTTAAAAAGGAAGAAGGAGGACGCCACTCACCCTTCACAAAGGGGTACAGGCCCCAGTTCTTCATTAAGACCGCCGATGTAACTGGAGAAATTGCAGATCTTCCTGAGGGCGTCGAAATGGTTATTCCTGGTGACAATGTAGAAATGACAATTCAGCTCATTTACCCCGTCGCAATTGAAAAGGGTATGAGGTTTGCAATCCGTGAAGGTGGAAGAACAGTGGGCGCCGGAGTCGTCAGTTCCATAATTGAATGATAATAGGTCTTTCCAGGAGAAGGGAGAAAATCTCCCTTCCCTGTTAACAGAAGGAGGGAACATTTAGGCATGGCCAAGCAAAAAATCAGGATTCGCTTGAAAGCTTACGATCACAAACTACTTGACTTGTCGGCCAAGAAGATCGTTGAAGCTGTAAAGCTCACCAATGCCAAAGTATCAGGTCCGGTGCCATTGCCAACGGAGAGGACGCTCTACACTGTTCTGACTTCTCCCCATAAGTTTAAGGATGCAAGAGAGCAGTTTGAGAAACTCGTTCATAAGAGACTTATCGAAATACTAGACCCAACCCCTAAGACAATAGATTCTCTTATGAAAGTTGACCTCCCCGCAGGTGTAGATGTGGAGATTAAACTGTAAAGAGACTTCGGAGGTGTGATAGATGAAAGGTATATTGGGTAGAAAACTCGGTATGACAACTATATACAAAGACGGGAAAGCCTTCGGAGTTACCGTAGTGAAAGCCGGTCCATGTACTGTTGTACAAAAAAAGACAAGTGATGGTGGCGAATATGACGCCATTCAAGTTGGATTCGAAGAGCTTACGCCTGAAAGAGCGAAAAAAGTACTCACAAAGCCTTTGGTAAAGAAGTTCGAGGCTGCTAAGGTTAAGCCTCATAGAATTCTCAAAGAGTTCAAAGTTGGTAACATCAATGATTTCAATGTTGGTGATATCATAGAAGCTCGTGTCTTTTCTGAAGGCGAAAAAGTAGATGTAACTGGTTTTTCGAAGGGCAGAGGTTTTTCGGGCGCTATGAAGAGATGGAACTTCAGGGGCGGAGAAGCTTCACACGGTTCGAAATTTCACAGAGAACTAGGTTCAGTAGGTAATCACACTGAGCCGGCGAAGATTTGGAAGGGTAAGAAAATGCCCGGTCAATACGGTAACGAGAAGAAGACAGTGAAGAATCTAACCGTAGTAAAAGTCGATGCAGAAAACGGACTTTTAGCCATATATGGCGCAGTTCCAGGAGCGAGGGGCGGCCTCTTAGTAATTAAGAGCGCAAACAGATAGCCCCGAAAATGTTTGGAAGGAGGACGCAACAATGGCTCAAGCCGACGTTGTGAATATTGCGGGCCAGAAAGTTGGCACTGTTGAACTGAGCGAGAGCGTATTCAATGTAGAACCGAACGAAGATTTGATGTTCAGATACGTTAATATGCAACTTTCAGGTAGACGTGCAGGATTGGCTTCGGCAAAGACAAGATCAGAAGTTAGGGGTGGAGGAAGAAAGCCCTGGGCACAGAAACACACAGGAAGGGCAAGAGTTGGTTCAACGAGAAGTCCACTTTGGAGGCATGGTGGAGTTATCCACGGACCGAAGCCAAAAGACTGGTCTATGAAGTTGACCAAGAAAATGAAGAAGGTAGCTCTAAGATCTGCCCTAAGTCTAAGGCTTAAAGAAGGAAATCTAATTGTCCTCGATGATCTCAAGTTTGACAGACCAAAGACGAAACAGCTTAGGGAGGTCTTGAATAACCTTGGACTCGATAAGACGCAGAAGACTCTCTTCGTCCTTCCATGGCAAAAGGACGAATACCAAAATGTACGACTTTCAGGAAAGAATATTTATGGGGTTAAGGTAATTATCGCCGATAATCCTGGAAACAAAGCCGTCAATAGTAAAGAAAATATTGACGGGCTCAATGTGTACGACATTGTGAATCATGAAAAGCTTGTGATCACGGCAGACCTTGTTCGCAAGATCGAGGAGGTGCTTGGACGATGATCGAGAAAAAGTATTATGGCGATGTACTCCTTAGACCGCTGATCACTGAAAAGACAGTTGCTTCTGGTGAACTAAACAAGTACATTTTTGAAGTACATAGAGATGCCAATAAGCAGACAGTCAAAGACGCCGTTGAAAAGCTTTTCAATGTAAAGGTAGAACAGGTGAACATCATGAACATGAAGGGCAAACCTAAGAAACGTGGCGTCTTTGTTGGCAAGTCGAGATCCTGGAAAAAGGCAATCGTTACGCTTGTAACTGGGTACAGGATTAAAGAACTCGAAGGCCAACACTAAGGTGAGGTGAGATGATATGGCATTGAGAAAGTTTAATCCCGTCACCAAGAGCAGGCGGTTCATGCTTCTTCCGGACTTCAAAGAAGTCACGAAGAGCGAACCTGAAAAATCTCTTTTGGAGCCAATAAAGAGGAATGCAGGTAGAAACCATCATGGTCGAATAACTGTAAGGCACCAAGGTGGCGGAACTAAGAGACGATATAGAATTATCGATTTCAAGAGGGAAAAGATGGGAATCCCCGCAAAAGTCATATCCATAGAATATGATCCGAACAGAACGGCAAGAATTGCTCTCCTGCAGTATGTAGATGGTGAGAAACGATACATGCTGGCTCCAAAAGGGCTTAAAGTTGGAGACAGTGTTCAGAATGGAGATATGGCGGAAATCTCGGTTGGAAATTCGATGTCACTCGAGCGAATTCCCGTTGGCACGATTGTTCACAACATCGAGTTCTTGCCCGGCAAAGGTGGTCAAATAGCCAGGGCAGCGGGAACCTATGCCCAGCTGATGGCAAAAGAAGGAAGGTACGCGCTCCTGAGGATGCCTTCAGGTGAACTTAGAAGGGTCGTTGTGAAGTGCATGGCCACTATTGGCATGGTTGGGAATGAGGAACACTCGAATGAGATACATGGAAAAGCAGGTAGAAAGAGATGGCTTGGCGTAAGACCTTCAGTGAGAGGAATGACTATGAACCCAGTTGATCACCCGATGGGTGGAGGAGAAGGACGATCAAAGGGCCATCTTCCGCAGAGTCCTTGGGGACAGCCAGCCAGAGGTTATAAAACGAGGAAGAATAAGAAGCCTTCAGATAGCCTCATAGTGAAGCGAAGGAACCAGAATTGATCAGGGGGTGTAGTTGAAGATGTCAAGATCTAAGAAGAAAGGCCCGTACGTACACCCGAGTCTCTTGAAAAAGATAAGAGAACTGAACGAAAAGGGAGAAAAGAAGCCCATAAAGACTTGGAGCAGAGCATCCATGATTCTTCCTGAGATGATCGGACATACAATCGCAGTATACAACGGAATGAAGCACATACCGGTTTACATTTCGGAGAATATGATCGGTCACAGATTGGGTGAGTTCTCTCCCACCAGGAGGTTCGGTGGGCATGCCGATAAGAAAAGCAAGAAAGGCGAAGTTAGATGAGGAGGGACGCTGATATGACGCAGTCAGTGCAGAGAGGCAAGCGTTCCGTTTTCCACAGGAAGCGCAAAGAAGAGAAAGCAGCAACGCCTGTAACTCAGGCGAAGGCGGTTGCGAAGTTCGTTAGAATTTCCCCTAGAAAGGCTAGATCAGTGGTAAATGCGATAAGAAACAAAGAGGTTGGGGAGGCGTTTCAGATACTAGAATTTTCGCCAAAGAAGGCCTCGCGTCTCGTATACAAAGTGTTGCGTTCTGCGGTAGCGAATGCAGAAAACAACTTTGGATTGAATGTGGACAGTCTGTATGTTGAGAAAGCCGTAGTAGATGACGGCCCAAGAATGAAGCGACTGTGGCCCAGAGGAAGAGGCAGAGCAGATATACAGCAGAAGCGCTTTAGCCACATAACCGTTGTAGTAGCAAACCGCGAAGAGATTAGCAATCCTCAGGAGTGAGGTGACATAAGTGGGTCAGAAGGTACATCCTTATGGATTCAGGCTTGGTGTCAGTAAAGATTGGAAAGCTCGCTGGATTAATGAGAAGAATTACAAAGAATATCTTCTTGAAGATCTTAAAATCAGGGACTTTTTGAAGAAGAACTACATGGCTGCCGGAGTGTCGGACATCTATATTGAAAGACCTGAGCCCGGCAAAGTAGTTATTACAATCAAGTGCGCCAGACCTGGTGTGATGATTGGAAAGAAGGGCAGTGAAGTGAAGCTGCTCAGGCAGAGACTGGAAAAGCTTATAACAAGACAGTTCCAGTTAAACATTGAAGAAGTTAAAACACCCGAGACCGATGCTATCCTTGTTGCTGAGGATATTGCATCTAGAATTGAGAAGCGAGCTTCCTACAAGAGGGCAATGAAAAGAGCAATATTCACCGCCATGAGAAAGGGAGCTAGAGGTATCAAGATAATGGTTTCCGGAAGACTGAACGGTGCCGATATTGCCAGGACAGAGTGGTACCTGGAAGGAAGACTTCCTCTCCAGACCCTCAGAGCTGATCTGGACTACGGTTACACCACTGCCTTCACGAAGATGGGAATTATCGGAGTGAAGGTTTGGATTTACAAAGGCGACGTACAGGTGTAATTGCAAGAGGGGAGGTAGTTCATAATGTTAATGCCCAAAAGGGTGAAATATAGGAAGCAACAAAGAGGTAAGATGAATGGAAAAGCGAAAGGCGGGACTATTGTTCATTTTGGCGAATGGGGAATAAAGGCCCTCGAACCACATTGGATTACTGCTCAGCAGATAGAGTCCTGCAGAATAGCGATCACAAGAACATTGAAGAGGAATGGTAATCTCTGGATCCGAATCTTCCCCGACAAGCCCATTACGTCAAAAGGAATTGGAGTCAGAATGGGAAAGGGAAAGGGAGACGTTGAAGGCTGGGTAGCAGTTGTTAAGCCCGGGAAGATCATGTTCGAAATAGGCGGAGTGCCTGATCAACTTGCAAAAGAGGCCCTTGAAAAAGCTGCTTCAAAACTACCTATCAGAACAAAGATAGTACCGAGGTATCAAATAGGAGGTGAGCTCTGATGAAGGCCGTTGAACTTCAGAAGTTCACAGACGAGGAACTCACTCAGATGCTTGAAGATTCGAAGAGAAAGCTGATGGACCTCAGGTTCCAGCTAGAAATGAACAGGTTGAAGAACCATTCCCAGATAACTTCAGTAAAACGCGACATAGCTAGGATAAAGACTATCCTTCGCGGTCGTGAGCTGGGGATAAGGAGGTAGTCCGCCATGCCAAGAAAAACACTGGTAGGAACTGTAGTAAGTGACAAGATGGATAAGACCATAGTTGTGAGCGTTACAAGAACACATATACATCCCTTCTACGGGAAGACTATGAAAACTACAAAGAAGTATCACGCAGATGACCCTGAAGGTCTTGCGGGAATGGGTGATACGGTTGAGATTGAGGAATGTAAACCTTTAAGCAAGATGAAGAAATTCAAGCTTGTTAAGGTCTTGAAGAAGGATGTCTACACTGGAGAAATTCCCGAAACTCCCGAGGCCGTTGAAGATTCCGGAGGTGACGAGAAATGATCCAGCTGGAATCTTATTTGAGGGTTGCCGATAATTCAGGTGCTAGGATGATCAAAGTCATCCAGGTAACTGGCGGATACAGAAAGAGATCGGGAACCGTAGGTGATATAGTTGTCGCAGCAGTAAGAGATGTGGCACCTAACACGGATTTCAAGAAAGGAGATATCGTAAGAGCCGTTCTAGTGAGAACCGCCAAGGAAATTCGAAGGCCAGACGGCACTTACATAAGGTTCGATGACAACGCAGCGGTTATCATCGACAAGCAGAACCAGCCCAGAGGAACACGTGTCTTTGGACCTGTTGCTAGAGAGATTAGGGACAAGGGTTTTTCTAAGATTGCTTCTCTAGCCCAGGAAGTCTGGTGAGGAGTGAGCTATTATGAGTAGAGTGAAGAAGGAAGATACCGTAATGATAATATCTGGAAAGGATAGGGGCAAAAAAGGCAAAGTCCTCAAGACATTCCCCTCGGAAAAAAAGATAATCGTTGAGGGAGTGAACTTCACAAAGAAACACCAGAGACCTACTAACCAGTATCGTGAAGGTGGAATAATCGAAAGAGAGTCTCCTATTTACGTTTCGAAAGTAATGGTTGTCTGCCCCAACTGCAATAAGCCTACGAGAGTCGCACACAAAATTCTCGAAAACGGAGAAAAAGTAAGGTCCTGCAAGAAGTGCGGCGAGATAATCGATAAGGTTTGATGGGGAGGAGTTGTTGATGGCATACGAATACGTCCCTTTGAAAGATAGATATGAAAATGAAGTAATTCCGGTTATGACTAAAGAGTTTGGTTATAAGAACAGGCTCGAAGTTCCCAGAGTCTCTAAGATAGTAGTCAATATGGGAATAGGTGAAGGTTCAAGAAACGCCGACCTTCTCGATCTGCACGGCAAAGAGCTCATGACAATTGTAGGACAGAAACCGGTAGTTACTAAGGCTAAGAGGAGTATCGCGAACTTTAAACTCCGTGATGGAATGCCGGTTGGTTTGAAAGTCACTCTCCGTGGTCCGAGGATGTATAACTTCCTCTACAAGCTGATAAATATCGTGCTTCCCAAGCTGAGGGACTTCAGAGGTGTTGATCCAGACTCATTTGACGGGAGAGGGAATTATGCAATGGGGCTTCCCGAACAATTGGTCTTTCCCGAAATAGTACCGGATCAAATCAAGCGAGTTCAGGGAATGGACATAATTGTTGTTACTACGGCCAGGACCGATGAGGAGGCCAGAAGATTACTAGCCCTTCTCGGACTTCCCTTCAAGAGAGTCATGGTCTAAGGAGGTAAGTGCATGGCGAAGAAATCTATAGTTGAAAAGTGGAAACGCGAACCCAAGTTCAAGGTTAGGAAATATAATAGATGCAATCTGTGCGGCAGACCGAGAGCTGTATATAGAGAGTTCGGTCTTTGCAGAGTGTGCTTTCGACAGCTGGCTTCCGAGGGAAAACTCCCCGGTGTAAAGAAAGCAAGCTGGTGAGGAGGGAATTGTAATGTGGAGTGATCCCATAGCCGATATGCTCACTAGGATACGAAATGCCAACGCTGCCTTTAAGGAAAGCGTGGATATTCCAGCTTCAAACCTGAAGAAGAAACTTCTTGATATTCTGAAGGCTGAAGGCTATATAGATGATTATAAGTATATTGAGGATGGCAAACAGGGTGTTCTCAAGGTCTTTCTGAAATACAAGGGAGACCGGAGACACAAGGTTAACGTCATATCTGGAATCGTAAGAATTTCCAAGCCTGGTAAGCGCTTATATGTTAACAAGGATAAGCTTCCAAAGGTCAAATCAGGTATGGGAATTGCAATAGTAAGTACATCCAGCGGAGTGATGACAGACAAGCAGGCCCGTTCTCAAGGCGTCGGCGGCGAAGTCATCTGCTACGTATGGTAGGGAGGAATTCAGATGTCTAGATTACTCAAGCATTCGATAAAAATCCCTGCTGGTGTGTCCTGCAAAATTGAAGGAAGTGTTATCTCTGTCAAGGGACCGAAAGGTGAGCTCAGACAAGAACTCCTTCCTCTGGTTAAGATCGAGGCCGATGAAAAAGAGATATGGGTCAAGTCAAACGAAGAAGTTGCTATTAGAAAGAGTGATTACAAGAGATTGGCTAAGTATGCCGGTACTTTCTGGTCGCTCATAAATAACATGATTGTTGGCGTTACTCAAGGCTTCGTCAAGGAGCTGGAAATAGTTGGAGTGGGATACAGAGCGCAACTTCAAGGAAAGAAGCTCGTAATGAACCTTGGGTATGCACATCCAGT